>NZ_JBIKBQ010000100.1:0-15016 GCF_058122085.1 Luteolibacter sp.
GATGTTTTTCGATGAGCGCGCGGTAACGATCACGTTCGATGGCATCGTCAGGATCGATCAATCGAACGCGCACATGCTCAAGGACATGCTGTTCGGACACTGCCGGGACGCGGTAGCAGGATGTGGCCATGCGCGAGTTGTGCCCGAAGGCGCAGAACATGTTCAGTAATTTGGCTCAATCAGCTAAAAACCAGATTTTTGCCGATTTTTAAAAATCCGCCGTGGGATTCCCCCCCCCCGAAAACCCGTTCTGGACAGGTTCGCATCTCTTGCCTAGTTTTCCCGCTCTTCCACCAATACACTATGATCCGTAAATTCATCCCTGGCGCACTGGCCCTCGGCCTCATCGCCTCCGCTTTCGCCGCCGAAGCCAACAAGCCAGCAGCCGGTGCAGCACCTGCCAAGACAGAAGCTGTCACGCCCGCCATCGAAGCCCCGGCCAAACCCAAGCTCGATCCCGCCGTGATCAAGTCGGACTCCTCCTACGCCCTCGGTTTCCGCACCGGCGGCGGTTTCGCCCAGCAGTTCGGCAAGTTCGGCGTGGGTGCCGACGATCTCGATCCTGAAACCTTCCTCAAGGGATTCATGGCAGCCATCAAGGGCGGCAAGCCGGAACTCGAAGAAGCGAAACTCCAAGCCGCCATGGAAGCTCTCGGTGAGATGCTCCAAGGCCGCGAAAAGGAAAAAGCCGCCGCCAACCTCGAAGCCGGCAAGAAATTCCTCGCTGAAAACGCCAAGCGCGAAGGTGTCACCACCACCAAGAGCGGTCTTCAATACGAAGTCATCACCAAGGGTGGCAGCGAGAAATACGTCGCTCCCAAGGAAGGCGACAAGGCTGCAGCTGAGAAGCAATTCCTCGTTCACTACAAGGGCACGCTCATCGACGGCAAGGAATTCGACGCCTCGCCCGCCGGCGAGCCAGTGCCGATGACCCTTCAAGTGGTTCCAGGTTTCAAGGAAGCCCTCACCACCATGCCGGTCGGCGCCAAGTGGAAGATCTTCATGCCGAGCGACCTTGCCTACGGCGAAGAGCGCCGCAGCGCGGAGATCGCTCCGAACAGCGTTTTGATCTTCGAATTGGAGCTCGTCAAGATCCAGGACGCTCCCGCAGCTCCTGAAGGCGGCATGCCGTTCCCAATGCCACAAGGCGGCCCACAGCCGGGCGAATAAGCATCCGCTTTCCCTGGAAAATTCAAAAGGCTGCCGGGAGTTTCCCGGCAGCCTTTTTTGCTGAAGAAAGTTTCCGGAAGTCCGGTGCTCTGACGATATCATACCGTAAACCCGCTGCAAGGTGGGGAATTCCGCTGTCGTAACGAGGCGATGGAAAAGCCATCCATTCGATCCGCCCGGCTCCGGCGTCCGCGTTTTCATCGATGCATCACCGCGTTTGCCGCGGTGGCGCTCTCGTGCAACCAGGCGTTTTGCGAGGAGCGCCCGCGGCTGCAGATCCTGAACGGCAGCCCGCAGACCATTGATGTGTTCTGGATGAAGTCGGAAAACGAACGGGTTTCTAACTGAGTCGTCGCCCCTGGGCGGGACACCATCACCACCAGCCACGGCCACCGGTTTCTGATGGTGGGGCGCGACGACCGGACGGAGGCCAGCGTCACCTCGCAGGTGACCCACCAGGCGTTCCGTTTCGATCCTGCGGGGAAAGACGGCATCCCGGCGTTCTACACCCAAATCGAATGGCTTCGCGGATTTCCCATCGTGGCCTCGCAACCGATGCGCGGTTTCGAAACGTTTTCCGGCAAGGATTACTGGGACGGCCGCGCCCGCGGCACCGGCGGCAGCACCACCGATCCTTACTGCACCTGCGCCGAGGAAAACATGCTAGGCTATCCCGGAGATCCCTATGAGAAGGAAAACATCCTGATCCACGAGTTCGCCCACAACATCCACCTGCGCGGATTGAACAACGTCGATCCCACCTTCGACGTCCGTATCAGGCAGGCCTACGACGCGGCCATGAAGGAGGGTTTGTGGAAAGGCAAATACGCCAGCGTCAACTACTGCGAATATTTCGCCGAGGGCGTGCAATCGTGGTTCGACGACAACCGCGAGAACGATCACGACCACAACCATGTGAACACCCGCGTCGAGCTGCTGGAATAGGACCCCAAGCTCGCGGGCCTGTGCCGGGAAGTCTTCGCGGACACCGAATTCAAATACACCAAACCCGCCACCCGCCTTCACGGCCATCTCGCCGGCTACGATCCCTCCAAGGCCCCTGCCTTTGTCTGGCCCGAGCGGCTCAACGCGGTCAAGGCCGCCATCAAGGCCCAAGCCCAGGCTCGCGGCAAGAAGGCGGAGTCGCCGGGGTGAACGCGGCGCGCATGGCCACCGGCCTTGGCGCCGATGTCACGATTCTGGAAGTGGATCTCGAACGGATGCGCTTCCTCGACATTTCGCTGCATTCCGCCCACACGCTTTTCTCCAACGAGACGCATCTGATGGAGTTGCTGCCAAAGGTGGACCTGCTCATCGGCGCGGTGCTGGTGCCGGGAGCCAAGGCGCCGAGACTCATCAGCCGGGAAATGCTGCGCTGCATGAGGCCCGGCAGCGTGCTCGTGGACATCGCGGTCGATCAGGGAGGCTGTGCTGAAACCACGAGGCCCACCACCCATCATGATCCGACCTATGTCGAGGAGGGGTCACCCATTACTGCGTGGCGAACATGCCCGGCGCCTACGCGCGGACCGCCACCCAGGCGCTCGTCAATGTAACCCACCCCTACATCGAGCTGCTTGCGAACCATGGACTAACCGAAGCCTGCCAGCGCCAGCCCGCGCTCGCCGGTGGAATCAACGTGATGGACGGCGCGGTCGCCTGCAAGGAGGTGGCCGTCGCGCACGACCTTCCATTCAAGCCGCGTTAGGGCGTCCGCACCGGCAACCGGTGTGACCCGTCCGCGTTCGCCCCAGTGATGTAGTCCGGGCTTCGTCGTTCGTTTAACCGCCTTGCATCGCCCGGGATGTTAGCGCTTACGCGTAGCTGCGGATGGAGACGTGTACTTCCTCGTAAACGAGGGACTCCTTGTGCAGCGTGGGCGCCTTGCCCTCGCCATTGTATTCCCAGGCGGAGACGTGCGAGAAATGCTCGTCGTCACGCTTGGCCTCGCCGGCCTGGGTGCTGCCGGCGACGACCTCGGGGTCGTTTTCGAAGAACTGGTGCTCGGTGCGGAAGTGGCCGCCGCAGGACTCCTCGCGGTCAAGCGCGTCGTGGCACATGATCTCGCCGAACTCCAGGAAGTCGGCGACGCGGCCGGCTTTTTCGAGCTCCATGTTGGCGTTGGCACCGGAGCCGGGGATGAGGACGTTCTGCCAGAATTCCTCGCGGATCTGCGGGATTTTCTCAAGCGCCTCGGTGAGTCCCTCGCGGGAGCGGGCCATGCCGCATTTGTCCCACATGGTCAGGCCGAGCTCGCGGTGGAAGGAATCCACCGTGCGCTTGCCTTGGATGGCGAGCATCTTGTTGACGCGCTCGCGGGTCTCCGCCTCGGTCTGTTTGAACTCGGGCATGTCGGTGGTGACGCTGCCGGGTTTCTGGGTGACGAGGTAGTTGGCGATGGTGGTGGGCAGGACGAAATAACCGTCTGCCAGACCCTGCATCAGGGCTGAGGCTCCCAGGCGGTTCGCGCCGTGGTCGGAGAAATTCGCCTCGCCGAGCACGTGCAGGCCGGGGACGTTGGACATCAGGTTGTAGTCCACCCAAAGGCCGCCCATGGTGTAGTGGACGGCCGGATAGATCATCATCGGCAGCTTGTAAGGATCCTCGCCGGCGATTTTCTCGTACATCTGGAAGAGGTTGCCGTAGCGGGCGCGGATGGTGGCCTCGCCGAGGCGCTTGGTGGCGTCCCGGAAGTCCAGATAGACGCCGAGGCCGGTCGGGGCGATGCCGCGGCCGTCGTCGCAGGCTTCCTTGGCGGCGCGGGAGGAAATGTCGCGCGGCGCGAGGTTGCCGAAGGACGGGTATTTCCGCTCCAGGAAGTAGTCGCGGTCGTCCTCGGGGACGTCGTTGGGGTTGAGCTGCTTGGCGCGGATTTTCGCGGCGATCTCCTTGGTCTTGGGAGCCCAGATGCGGCCGTCGTTGCGGAGCGACTCGGACATCAGGGTGAGCTTGGACTGATAGTCGCCGCTGACCGGGATGCAGGTCGGGTGGATCTGGGTGTAGCAGGGATTGGCGAAATACGCGCCGCGGCGGGCGGCGCGCCAGGCTCCGGTGACGTTGCAGCCCATCGCGTTGGTCGAGAGGAAGAAGACGTTGCCGTAGCCGCCGGTGGCGAGGATGACCGCGTCCGCGGCGTGGGTCGAGATCGCGCCGGTGTTGAGGTCGCGGACGACGATGCCCTTGGCGTGGCCGTTGACCAGCACGAGGTCGAGCATCTCGGTGCGCGGATACATCTTCACGCCGCCCTTGTGGATTTCCTTTTCAAGTGCCTGATAGCATCCGATCAGGAGCTGTTGTCCTGTCTGGCCGCGGGCGTAGAAGGTGCGGGAAACCTGCGAGCCGCCGAAGGAGCGGTTGTCGAGCAGGCCGCCGTATTCGCGGGCGAAGGGCACGCCCTGGGCGACGCACTGGTCGATGATGGAGTTGGAAACCTCGGCGAGGCGATAGACGTTGCCTTCGCGAGCGCGGAAGTCGCCGCCCTTGATCGTGTCGTAAAACAGGCGGCGCACCGAGTCGCCGTCGTTCTGGTAGTTCTTGGCGGCGTTGATGCCGCCCTGCGCGGCGATGGAGTGGGCGCGGCGCGGGCTGTCTTGGTAGCAGAAGCACTTCACCTGATAGCCCATCTCCGCAAGCGAGGCGGCGGCGGAACCACCGGCGAGGCCGGAGCCGACGATGATGACGGTGAATTTCCGCTTGTTCGCCGGGTTGATGAGCTTGGAGTCCATTTTGTGCTTGGACCATTTCTGATCAAGCGGGCCGGACGGGATTTTGCTGTCGAGGACGATGGACATGGTGCGGAGTGGTTGGAAGACAGGAGGGGAATTTCAGCGGCCGAAGCCGAAGATCAGGATTGCGACCGGGATCGAGACGAAGCCGACCCAGATGAACAAGCTGTAGCCGACGGAAATCAACTTGATGAGTCCGGCGGCCTTTTGGGAACGGAAACCGAGGGTTTGGAAAATCGAGCCGACGCCGTGCATCAGGTGCGAGCAGAGCAGCGTCATGGCGATGACGTAGAAGACCGACGCTGGCCACCAGTTGAAGCCGTCGATGACCATCAGCCAGGCGTTGTGAACCTCTTTCTCGACGCCGGGGATGGTGGTCTTGTAGCGGGCCAGCGAGTTGTATTCGTTGCCGACGCGGGCGGTGAAGTGGAGCATGTGATAGATCACGAACGCCAGGATGGTCAGGCCGGAGAGAATCATCGTCCGCGAGGATTTCGAGGCCTGGAGGGTCGCCTTGCGCTCGTAGGCCTGGCGGGCGGCGCGGTTCTGGCGGGTGAGCGCCACCGTGGCGGCGATGTGGGCGGCGATCATCACCAGCATGACCGCGCGGAAGGCCCAGATGCCCGCGCCGTGGAGCATGTGATGGAGGAAATACGCGTATTCGTTGAACGGCTCGGCTCCCAGGAACACCACCAGGTTTCCAATCAGGTGACCGGCGAGAAAGAGGACAAGAACGATTCCGGTGATGGCGACGACGAGCTTTTTCCCGATGGAGGAGGACCAGTAAGTATCGAGGCAATGGGTGAGGGCATTCATGGCAATAAGGAGCAGGCTGCTTTGCAGTCCGCGCGAGGAATAAACAGGGAGGGAAGGGTTTTCAAGGGGAGAGTCGCCCGGAAGCGAAATCGGTGGAGTGAATGGCGGAATCCGCGGATGGCAAGGCGCCCGCTACCCGGCAGAAACTCCCTAACGAATCATGCCCGGCTGGCCGTCTTCCCGGTGCTCCTCCACAGGCGCGGGCTCAAAGTGACGCAGGCGACGAAAAGCCCCGCCGCCAAGCCCCACCAAACGCCGGTCGCTCCGAGCTCCAGCCCGAACGCCAAGCCCGCGCCTACGGGCAGTCCCACGAGCCAATACGACGCGAACCCCATCACCGCCGGCACCCGCGCGTCATGCAGGCCGCGCAGCATCGCCGATGACACCACCTGAAGACTGTCAACCAGTTGGAAAACGCCGACGATCACCAGCATTGAAGCCGCCAGCGCGACCACCGCAGGCGCGTCGATGAAAAGCGAGGCAAGGAATTTTCCGAAAATCAGGAAACAAGCTGCGGCGACCAGCGACCAGCCGCCGCTGAGCAACCAGCCCGAGATCGCGATCGGGCGCAACCGCGTCAGCTCACCCGCGCCATGGGCCTCGCCGATCCGGACGGTGAGCGCCATCGAAAGCCCGAGCGGAATCATGAACGCCGTCGCCGCCAGAGTGATCGCGATCTGATGGGCCGCCATCGCGTCCGGTCCGAAGCTCCCCATGATCAGCCCGGCCAGCGAGAACGCGGAAACCTCAAAAATCATCTGGATGCTCGCCGGCAGCCCGACCGACAGCAAGCGCCGGAGATCCCCGAAGTCCGGCGTGCGGAACCAGCGGTAAGGCACCCATTCGCGCAAGTCCTTGGCCCGCAACAGCCAGCCAATCATCGCCAGCAGGATGGCGGTGCGGGAAATCAGAGTCGCCCACGCCGCGCCCTCGAAGCCGAGAGCCGGGCATCCGAAATTACCGTAAATCATCACCCAGTTCAGCCCCACATTCAGTCCCACGCCGCCGAGGAAAATCCAGAACGGCGGCCACGGCCGGTTCAACGCGTCGGCATGGTTTTTCAACGCGATCGACGCCAGCGCCGGAATTACCGAGGCCATGATGATTTGAAAAAACACCGTCGTCCGTACGGCCACCGCGGCGGGCTGGCCGAAGAAATCGAGGTTCATCGAAACGAGCCAGGAAATCCCGAACAGCACCAATCCCAGCGCCGTTGCCAGATACAGCCCGTGGCGGCAGCTCCCGCGAGCACCCGGGGCGTCATTCGCCCCGCGCGAGTTCGAGGTGAAGACGGAAATCCCCGTCAACAGGCCGATCCCGAACACGAACGGCACGTGAAACAGCGAGTTCGCAAAGGTCAGCGCCGCCAAGTCCGCCACCCCCAGGTGCCCGACCATCAGGGTGTCCACCACACCCATCAGCATCTGGCTGAGCTGCCCGATCATCAGCGGCAGCGCCAGCCGCAGCGTGAGGCGGGATTCGTGAAAAAGGTTCATGGGCCGATGGCTGTGTTGGCCCAAAGCGCCGGTTTGTCCATGACATTGTCTCGATGAAGATAATGCGCGAATCCGTCACATTTTACCGTTGCCCTCGCCGCGAGACTTGCTAAACCTCCGGCGTCGCCGCAGCGGCGGCGGCAAAGTATAACGCCTCGGTAGCTCAGTTGGTAGAGCAGTTGACTCTTAATCAATTGGTCCTTGGTTCGAATCCAAGCCGGGGTACTTTTGTAATCAGCGAGTTATGGAAATCGGGTTTCCCGCGCGATACCATATGTTGGCCATAAAAGACGGCGAGAGCGCCTCCGAAGATGTCCCAGGTGGTGTTTGAGGTTTCTCCGCAGCAGTCCGCATCTTCGGATGACAGGCGCAACGAACAGGCTTCGGGAAATCCATCAGGCCGCTTGGGCAAGCCTCCATGCCAGTTGGGTGTCAGCAGGTCATCGTGCTCCTCGTCCCGTTCCGATTTCCGGGCAAGGTGATGTTCCCGCCGGTTATGGTGCCTTTCAAAACTCCTGTGATATTGGGCCAAGGATCCCTGAAAGGCGCGGATTCCCCAAACCCCGAGGCCCTGCCAATACACGCTGCTAGGCAGTCTCTTGAGGGCGCTGCGTGCATACTTGCCAATGTTTCCCTCCTTGTCGTCGGAGCGCTCGATGGCTTCGATCAAGGCGGTTTCGGCCCGTCGCGCCCGCTCCGAAATTGGGGTCGAACCTATCCGCATGGCCTCCAAAGCCTGATAGGTCCATGCCACAAGCAGGAAGTATCGCGCCCGCGTTTGGATCGTGCTGGTCCCTGGAAAAAGCTGATCGGCGAAGGAATCCCGCACGGAAGCCAGCCCCAGTTCATCGCGGGTTTCTTTCTCTCGGAACAAATCCACCATGTCGAGCATGGTGCACCGCTCGCGTTCGGAGTAATGGCGCCCCTCCAATGCAAGCAGAAGAAGGCGACCTGCCAAAGAATGTGCGCGGCAATTTGTCAGCAACAAGAAGCCTTTTGCAGGAGTCAAAACCAGTTTCGCAGGGATCAGCGCACCACTCTGCCCGAGGCGGAACCGCCCATCAACGCTTCGACCTCCTGGCGGCTGACAAAGTTGAAATCCCCCTCCACGGAGTGAGCGAGGCATGAGGCCGCCGTGGCGAAGCGCAAAGCGGTTTGCGGTTCGCTCAGTTCTGGCGTGGTGAGGGCAAAAATCAACCCGCCGGCGAAGGAATCGCCCGCGCCCACCCGGTCCACTATGTTTCGAATCTCGTAAGGCCGGTATTCGTCACCCGATTTCGGAGCAAAATGCGCCTGATCTTCCTTGGCAACGTAGAGCATCGCCCCCCAGTTGTTGTGCGACGCCGAAAGGCTTTCGCGCAATGTGATCGCCACCCTGCCCGCGTTTGGAAACTGCCTTGTTACTTGCCGGGCGACGTCCGCATAACGGCCAATTTCCAGCTTGCCCGCATGGACGTCCGTAGCGCCCGCGCGGATGCCGAGCACATCGCCGCAATCCTCTTCGTTGGCAATGATGACGTCGGTGTAACGCAGCAATCCGCGCATGGTGGTTTCCGCCAGCTCTTGCGGTTTCTGGGAAGCATCCCAGCGCCACAATTTTTGACGAAAGTTCAGATCGCAGGAAACCGTCGCACCGGCCTTTTTGGCGGCCTGCACCGCCGTCAATGCGGCCTCTGCCGCCATTCGCGAGATGGCCGGAGTAATGCCCGAGATATGAAACCATTGGGCGTCTTTGAAGATTTCCGGCCACGGGTAGGAGCCCGCCGGAGTCAACGAAACGCTGGCGCCCTCCCGATCATAGATCACTTGGCTCGCTCGTTGGTTGGCGCCCGTTTCGAGAAAATAAAAACCCAGCCGTCCCTCTTTCGTGCGCAGAACGTGGCGAGTATCCACCCCCAACCCGCGAAGCCGGTCAATGCAAGCGTCGGCAATTGCATTTCCGGGCAAGGCGGTGACGAAGCGGGCCTGCCCGCCCAGCATGGCCACAGAGACAGCCGCGTTGGCCTCGGCGCCAGCAAACGTAATTTGAACGGTCCCAGGCAAAGCCTGGCGCAGACGCTGAAAACCGGGCGGGGCGATACGGCCCATGATTTCCCCAAAGGTGACGATCATAAAATTCGGAGGTTGAATGTTAATTGCTCCCGCTTTGTCCGCGCACTGAATCGGCGATACTTCGCGCTTCTAGCGCGAGCGCGCGGATTTTGTCCCAGGCCTCATCTTGAATCAAGTGGTTCGGCGCCAGCCACGATCCGCCCACCGCCAGGATCGAAGGCGTTTGCAGGTAGTTTTTCAGGTTCGCCGCCGACACACCGCCGAGGGGAATAAAACCGAGGCCCAGATGCGCGAACGGCGCTGCTATGCTCTTCAAATACGGAATGCCGCCGCTGGGCTCCGCCGGGAAAAATTTTAATTCACGGCAGCCCAATTCGACGGCGGTGGAGATGTCGGAAGGCGTCGCGACTCCCGGCACAAACGGCAATCCGTGCGCGCGCGCCGCCGCAATCACGCGCGGGCTGGTTCCCGGCGCCACGGCGAAGTCGGCTTTGAGCCGGACAATGTCGGCGACTTGTTCCGGTGTAATAACAGTGCCGACCCCGGCGAGCATTTCCGGCACCTCAGCTTTCACCAGGCGCAGCGCTTCAAGGGCGGCCGGCGTGCGCAGTGTAAGTTCCATGGCCTGGACGCCTCCTTCGATCAATGCCCTGGCCAGCGGCACGGCGTGCCGCGCGTCTTCAATGACGAGGACGGCAATAACGCCACATTGTTGAATGCGTTTAAAAATCGGGTCGGGCAATTGAGAGTGCATATTCAATAACTTTTCATTGGTTGGCGGGCCTCATCCAGCACCATGAGCAAAGCTCCACCAATGCCCAGGATAATGGCGACGCTTTGAATTGATGTCGGCAGAGTTCTATACCAAGCCAGCGAAACCAAAACCGTGATCACCGGGTAGCCATTGCACAACGGAGCCACAATGATGCCTTTTCCGTACCGAAATGCGAAAACGAATGTGCAAAAGCCAATCGCATTTAACAGTTGAATAACGGTTGCGGCACCCACCCCGGACCATCCCCAATTGATGGTCTGGTGGAAGTTCGTCATCCACAGGGTGAGTGGAACAAACGCCAGGGCGGCCAGCGTGTTGTAAAAGCAGATGCTGGCGGAGCTCATGTGTTGGCTGGCGACTTTCATATAGTAAGCCTGCACTCCCCAAGCCACCGTTATCACGAGAGACATCAGCAGCCAACCATGACCAAATTCACCCTTTTGCGGATCTTGAACTGAAAAGAACAGGACGCTGATAATCGCGAGCACGATGCCCAGCGCCCCTAACTTGCCGGTTCGCTCGCGCAACAGGGCGAATGACAAAAGCACGGTAATCGTCGGAGAGAGCGCGATGATGGGAAAGACGAGGTACGCCGGACCGATCGTAAGCACTTTGAACAACAGAACCGTGCCGCCGCAACCCGTCACGCCGATGAGCGTTCCGTAAATGATCGCTTTGCGATGCCGGTCAATGTGGAATTTCTCCAGCGCGAGCATCACGATTGCCGGCAGGATCATCGTTACGGACCACACCACGTAACCGAGTGTTTCGGGAAAGCCGTTCTTCTCCGGGGTGCCGGTAAAGGCTCCCCACACTCCCCAGAAAACGAGAGTCGTTAGAGCGGATAGGAGCCAGGGTTTCATAGTGCGAGTTGAGCGGCCTGGAAGCGTTAATCAGGAGTGGCAACCGTTTGGTTGAAGGTTGCAATGTCGCCTTTAAAACACCCATATCCCGAATCCGCGGAAATTGTCGTTCCGGTAATGAGGCGCGAGACGTCGGAGGCTAGGAAGAGCGCGACATCGGCCACCTCCAGCGGATCGGCAACATCCATGAGGTGCAGTTTCTTAATTTGTGGATCGTCAATGAAACTCATCTGCGCGGGCGTTTTCACAAAACCCGGCGCGATTGAGTTGATTCGCACGCCTCGGGGCGAGAGACTTGTCGCCGCGGCTCGGACCAGTGCCACGACTCCTCCCTTGGCGGTGACGTAGGCGCTGATGCCCGGACAGGCGATGAGTGCGTCCACGGTGGTGGTCAAAACTATGGACCCGCTTTTTTGCCGCTCCATTGCCTGGCCGACGTACTTCACACAGTGAAAGGTCCCGTCCAAAATCAAAGTTCTGATGTTTATCCAAACCTCTTCAGGAAGCTCGGTGACCGGCTTGTCGCAGTTGTTCACGTACTTGGCGTTCATTGCATTGTGGAACAAAACGTCCAGGCGCCCTTCAGCCGCAACGATCTGTTCGACTCCGCTCGCGACGCATTTCTCGTCCGTGACATCGAAATAAAGTGTCTTGAGCCGGTCCGCCGGGTATTCCTGCTGCAAGCGGGCCAACTGTTCGCGATTCACGTCGGCGGCGTAAACGATGGCATTCTCCTCCAAAAAACGGGTCACCCCGGCCCGGCCAATGCCTTGTCCAGCGCCCGTAATCAACACTACGCGGTCTTTGAGTTTGAGGTCCATGCTGATGCTCCTTTGAATTGGTAATTTATTTTACCGGGAATTTGTCTCCGTAAATGATGAAAGGTCCGTCCTTCAGGAAGGCTTCGTGATACTTTTTCACCGCCTTTTCATCCACCTCAAATCCTATCCCCGGCGACTCAATCATGCCCCAGGTTGGACCTGTGGAAATAGGAATGTCTCCTTTGATGACGTCGCCCGCCATCATGTAGGCCGTTTGTTGGTGACCCTCCGCGGCATTGGGGATGGCGAGCATCAAGTGCTGACAAACGGCGGCGGCGATTCCGTATTCGCCGTGCGTATGCTTTACAACCTGGATTCCGTGGAAATCCGCGAGATGGCACAACCTCAGAAAAGTGGAAATGGAGCCGACCCAATAAGGGCTGAAACAGAGAAAATCCACCGCCCTGGATGCGATGATGCGGTGCACCTCCTCCGCGCGCCACATTCCCTCGTTCGCGCACAGGGCAACCGGCGTTTGGCGCTTCAATTCGTGCATGATCTCCAACGGCTCGATTCGCGTCGGGGCTTCTGCAAAATCCAGGTCAAACATTTCGTGCCACCGATTGAGCAGCCTTCGCGCGATCAAGGGACTCCAAGCCTGATTCGTATCAATCCGCAGCTTGGCCTTGGGGCCGATCGTTTGGCGGATGGTGCGGAGCATTTGCTCCTCAAACTCGGCATTGATGCCGACCTTGACGTAAAAGACACTGAAACCCTTCTTCACGCCGTCCTCACATTGCGCCCGCACGGAATCCAGGTCCGTATAGGTGAGGTAATAGAAGTAATTCACTTCCTCGCGCATCGCGCCGCCAAACAACTGATAAAGAGGCTTGCCAACTTCCTTGCCGCACAAATCCCACAGCGCCATGTCAATTCCGGCGTAAGCCAGGTTCGCCGTCATCTCCTGATACAGCCACGGACCGCTGTCAAAAATGTCCCGGCAAATCGCCTCCCGATTCCACGGCGAGCGGCCCAGGACAATGGGCGTCATGGCTTTGATGGCGGCTTGAATTCCAAAAACATCAGCCACGCGCGTACTCTCGCCCCAGCCGACCAGGCCCGAATCGGTGGTAATTTTTATGATGAGATCGGTCACTCCGGAGCGCGCAACCAACGCGCTCTTTTCCATGTGCTTGTATGGAATGTTTATGGGCCAGGATTCAATTTTAGCTATTTTCATTATTGTTTGGCAGCGCCGCTGGCGCCGGTTTCTTTCTTAGTCAATTCGTACACGGCCCCGGGTGGTGCCCCGGACACCGGTTTCCAGTTTGAACACCGTCCCGGCGAGAGGATATTGAGCTTCCTCGGCTGAAGTCATGGTGTGCCGCGCGGTGGTAATATAAAGCGTTGTCATGTTCGGGCCGCCAAATGTGCAACTCGTCACTTGCGATGCGGGCACCGGAATCGTTTGCACGATCTTCCCGCTGGGGGCGAAGACAAAAATGGCCGCATCTCCCCACCGGCAGTTCCAAAGATTGCCACTGCAATCCATGGTGGAACCATCGGGACACCCGGCCGTTGACGATTTGGCAAAAACGGTTTTGTTGGCGATCGTTTCGCCATCGTAGTCATAACGGAAAAGCGTGCTCTCGAAAGAATCCGCCAGGTAAAAGCTCCGGTTGTCCGGTGACCACAGCATCGTATTCGGAATTCCCAATCCGCTCTCGTGGCGGGTCAGCGTTTTTTTGGAAAGTTTGTACAAACCGCCCTTTTTGCCAATGGGCAGGTCTGTATTGTCAGGGGCCAGGTTGTTCTCCATTGTCCCGAACCAAAGACGACCCCGATCATCCACGCCGCAGTCATTGCAGATGTTGGTGGGGAACTCCGGTTCCACGTCCAGGAAATGCTCGATTCGCCCGCTGGGAAAATGGCAAAGCTTGAGACCGTTGCTCGTCAACACCAGGAGCGTGTCGTCAATATGGGTCAGCGCGACACAGCCGATCAGTCCATCGTAGGGAATGCTGTGAGAGGTCTTTCGGGCTTCGTCGAATCTCCAGATTTTTGAAGGATAGCCAACATCCACCCAATAAAGGACATGGCTTTTGTCATCCCAAATGATGGATTCGCCAAGCCGCATTCGCTTTTCGAGCAGTGGTATGATCTGCATGACGCCGGGATGGTTGAAGCAGGCGAGCCAGATGTCAACCGAGTTTCTCGGCGGCGTCATCGTTGCGTTCCGCGCGGACGGAAGCAGCCAGCTGGGTTGTGGTCAGGACGGCCACGAGGGTTGGAAGGATTCTTTTCATTTGTTTTTGTTTTCAGTTTGTTGGTTGGATCGGGTGGGTTTGCCACGGGAATGTTTCCATTTAGAGCGACCAGCCCTTGCGATAGGGTCGGCGCACCCATTCGTTGGCGGCTTCGAGGTTGGTCACCTTCATGAGTTCGTTGTCCCACAGCAGTTTCTGGTTGAAATCGGCGGTGGTGGTGACAAATCGTCTTCTGCTGATCGTGTGTTTCATGATGTGCTGTGTTGGCTGATTGAGTTTTCAGGAAACGGCGTGCCGTTGTCCATGACGCCGTTGTACAGGCCTGATCCTATTATAATTGCCTTGCAAGAATTACGCATGCGCCACCGCCTGGCGCCAGCTTGACCTTTATAACATCTGAACCTGTCAAATTCTTCTTGTCGGCACTGTAGTCTTCCATGTGGGTCCTGTAATCTGACTTAGGACCATCCTGAATAACAGTTGCCTCATATTTCCCGGAATCCAGGAAAGAAAGCGGCACAGATAAACTGCCGTCCGGCGACCTCAACTCGACTGTTTGTGCTCCAGCCGCTGGTAAGGTCAGAAGAGAGCAAATGACTATATAAGCAATGGACAAAAAATGAGTTTTCTTCATCAAACACCTCCGTTTATTCTCATCCTCCAACCGACGGTGACAAGGCGCCGTAGCTAAACATTCAACAATTGATTTTATGGTTTCTTTTCTCCAAAAAATCTGGCCTGCCAGACAACTGGAGACTGCTGGCTCTTGAAAGTCACCGACAAGAGGTCCCCTGTCCTTTCCTGCCTGACCGTAAGCGGGTTGCCGCCGGCCGTGGCCGTCGCATTCACAGTCGGCGGGGTGCCCTGCGGGAGGTGGAGGAAGAGCGTGTAGTCAGCCCCCGGAACGGTTTCAGATCGACCTTGCAGGGTATTGGTCTTCTCGTTCCAAGTAAGGTCCTCGATGGAGTAGGCGCCGGTTATATGCCGCGAGGTCCCGATCAACTGCGGGCGACTCAACAAGCGATGCACCAGCAGCACCCGGGTATCGTGTCCTTTGACCTCAACGGAGATCCGGTCGGATACCACGCCCA
>NZ_JBIKBQ010000101.1:0-14996 GCF_058122085.1 Luteolibacter sp.
TCCACCGGCCCGTCCCAGCGCGAAAGAGCAATCCGAGCTTGCTGGGGAGATCAAGTTCTCGTATCAAATGTCCATCAGCCAGCCCGCTGAGATTTTAACAATTTAACGGAAAGAAAAATTTCCCCAACTGATGTCCTGCAATGGCTCCACGCAAAAAGCGCTGAAGTCCGTATCGCTGGCCTCGTCGGTGTAGTTCATTACTCCAGCGTGGTAGTCGTAAACAAAGTCGCCGTTGTTCCAAGTTCCGTGGAGAGTGAGACCCGGACTGATTCCGTTCAAAGTTGCCGTCAGATTCTGTCCTTGAGCATTCACTGTCGCAAACGCGACGGAGGCGGCGACCGCGCCAATCAATAGTTTCGTGGTATTCATGGGGGGGGCGGAGAAGTAGCAAGCCGCCCCCGTGCGATCAAGAAATCTGAAAGATCAAAATCACCCGGCCCTCGACATCGAAACAAGCATCTGATTTCCAATGATTTACGACTGAATCATGTTTAGGTGACCGGGACTTGCAATGCTTCCAAGAAATCAATGATTCTTAACCAGAATGTCAGACTCGCACGCAGGTCAATGAGGAGATCCGGGCATCGCTGATGAATGGGCGGTGGGCAATGGGCAAAGCGCGCGGGTTTTTCCTGGACTGGAAAAACCGGCTGGCTGGCTCCGGAGGGGGAGGTCCCGGAGCCCACCAGCCTGATTTTACTGTCATTTGTCACGGCAGCGAAATAGTCATACCCCGTCTTTGCGATCCGGCCCATTACGTGATCGCGGGCGTTTCCACTGCTTTCCATGTCCGCCAAAAACTTCCACGTCCGCCAAGCCGCCGTCTCCGCTCTCCGCGCCTGGGCGAAGGGCCATGATTACGCCGAAACTTTGATCGAGCGCCACGCCCAGCGCCGGAAACTTTCCTCTGCGGACCGCGGGCTGCTCCAGGCGATTCTCTTCGGCGTGCTCCGCCACCGCCGCTTGCTGGACCACTGGATCAGCAAACTCCGCGATGGCAAGGTGGATGCGGAAACCCGCGACATCCTGCGCGTCGGGCTCTGCCAGTTACTCATTCTCAATCTCCCCGACCACGCCGCCGTCAATGAAACCGTCGAAGCCGGCAAAGCCAGCGTCCGCAGCCTGATCAACGCCGTGCTGCGCCGCGCCACGGTCGCCCGCAAGCCGCTGCTCGACGAGGTTTCCGAGCTGCCGCAGCCGGTCGCCCACTCGCACCCTGACTGGCTTTACAACCGCTGGCGCGCGGCGTTCGGAACCCGCAACGCGATTTCCCTGATGGAGTGGGACAACCTGCCCGCGGTGAATTACTTCCGCGTCAACCCGCTCGTCCCCGCGCCGGAATCCCTGCCGGGAACGCCGGTGGAAAACGCGCCGGGCTTCTATCAAATCGACGGTTCGCTGCCCGGTGCCTTGCTCGCGTCCGGGGCCGTTTACATCCAGGACCCCGCCACCCGCCACTCGGTCGAGCTGCTCGATCCGAAACCCGGCGAGCGCATTCTCGACGCCTGCGCCGCGCCCGGCGGCAAGGCCTTCCTCATCGCCGCCGCGCTCGGTTCCGCCGAGGGACTGGTCTGCACCGACTCCAACGAAAAACGCCTGCCGCGGCTTGAGGAAAACCTCGGACGCCTCCACGCCGGCAAGGCCACCATCGCCGTCCACGACTGGACCCGGCCCGCTCCGGAAAAATGGCATCACAGCTTCGACGGCATCCTGCTCGACGTCCCCTGCTCGAACACCGGCGTGATTCGCCGCCGCGTCGATGTCCGCTGGCGCCTGCAAGCGCCCGACATCGAACGCATCGCCATCACCCAGCGCAAGATCCTCGAAAACGCCGTCGCCTGCCTCAAGCCCGGCGGCCGCATCGTCTATTCCACCTGCTCGATCGAGCGCGACGAAAACCTCGGCCTGGTCGAGGCGTTCCTCGCCGACCATCCGGAGTTGGAACTCCGCGCCACCCGCGATGCCCTGCCCTTCCGCGACCATACCGACGGAGCATTCGCCGCGCGGATCGAGTGGAAATCCCCAGTTCCCGCTGGCGAGGCCTGAACCAAGTGACTAGAAAAATCCCATGAAATCCTGCCTCGGCATCCTGTTGGTTTTCTTCACCTTCGTCGCAGTCGTCGGCGGCGGGGCGTTCATCTGGTATCTGAGCAGCACCGCGGAGTTCTCTCGCAAGACCGCGACGCCGCCCGCCGCGCCCAAAGCCTCCGCCGTGATTCCCAAAGCGCGGCCGGTCCGCTAGACCTAGCGGCCGCCGGCTCAGGCGAAATAGGTGTCCTCGTGCGAATACGGCGGCGCGCAGCAGCAGAGAAACTGCAAAGTCTCGATGGCCCGGATCCGGTGCCAGGCTCCGGGCGGGATCAAAATCGCATCGCCGGGCGCGACCTCGCGCTCGACGCCGTCGATTTCCATCAGGCCGCGGCCAGCGGTGAGATAGTAGAATTCCTCGCTCACCCGGTGGTAATGCCGCTCGATTTCCGCGCCCGCGGGCAGGCTGGCTTCGGCAAGGCTCTGGTTACGGACCGGCGCGTTGGAAAGATCCAGCAGGCTGCGGATCGTCGAGCCGTCCTTGGTGGTGAAAGGCGCTTGCTGCTCGCGGTTGCGGATTTCCATGCGCCGAGGAAATCACCGAACCCGCCGGAGATCAACTGGACATGCGCGGCGCATCTTTCATGCTCCCGCTCATGCCTTCCGTCCCTGTCGATCTCGCCGAACGCGCCTACACGGTTATCGTCGAACCGGGCCTGCTCGCCCAAGCCGGTGAAACCCTCACAAGCGCCGGAATCACGGGCCTGCGCGCCGCGATCGTCAGCGATGAGACGGTCGCCCGTTTCCACGCCGGTGCCCTGATGGCATCGTTGGAAGCCGCCGGATTCCGCCCGACGCTGCACACGGTCGCGGCGGGCGAGGCGTCGAAATCGATGACCCATGCGGAAACCCTCTGCCGCGAAATGATCCGCGCCGGTCACGACCGGAAATCGATGGTCGTTGCCCTCGGCGGCGGTGTGGTCGGCGATCTGGCGGGCTTCGTGGCCGCGATTTTCTTCCGGGGCATTCCCTTCGTGCAAATTCCCACCACCATCGTCGCGCAGGTCGATTCCTCGGTCGGCGGCAAGACCGGCGTCAACGTGGGTGAGGGGAAAAACCTGTTAGGAGCCTTTCATCAGCCCCGCCTGGTCCTCATCGATCCTGAAACCCTGCGCACATTGCCCGACCGCGAATTCCGCGAAGGCTTCGCCGAGGCGATCAAACACGCCGCCATCCGCGACTCCGCGATGCTGGACGACCTCGCCGCCTTCGCCCCCTCCGGTCGCGACGTCCCGGCGGATCTCATCGCCCGCAACATCGCCATCAAGGCCCGCGTCGTGGAGGCCGACGAACACGAGACCAAGGACATCCGCGCGTTGTTGAACTTCGGCCACACCATCGGCCACGGCATCGAGGCGGCGGTGCCTTACGGCGAGATGCTGCACGGCGAGGCGATTGCCCTCGGCATCCGTGCCGCCTTGTTTCTATCCGAGCGCCACGCCGGACTTTCGCCGGACGACAGCGAGAAGGTCATCGCCCTGTTGGACCACTATCACCTGCCGCTGGTGCTCCCGAAACACATCACCACCGACAAGGTGATGGAAAAGCTCGCGCGCGACAAAAAGTTCTCCGCCGGAGCCATCCGCTTCGTCGTGCTCGACGCCCTCGGCAGCGCGAAGGTCATCAACACCGTCACCGCCGACGACCTGCGCGAGGCGATCGAAATGCTGCGCTCGTCGCTGCGGCCGGATCAGTTTGAGTAAATCAACGTTTTCTTCCGATCCACACGACCGGGCAGATCGGACTGGAATCCGCCAGCGGATTCTCCTCCGTTACAAACGAGTCTTCGCACTGCGATTCCAGGCGTTCAGAGAGCATCGACCGGACTACCAGATAGCCGCCGACAGCCAACACCCGTCCGGCATCCTCCACCAGCCGATTCCAGGCATCCGCCTCCATCACATCGGAAAGATTGCTCACTGAAATCAAGCCCATCGAGTCATCAGCGGAATCGCAGAGAACCCGCGCGATATCCGCGACTTTCAATTCGATCCTGCCGGTTTCATCCTGCCGGTTTCACCCCGCCATCTTTCAATCCCCCGCTTGCTCCAGACTTCCGGCGCTTCAGGACTGAAGCGATTTCCCAACAGCACCTGCAGCAAGGGATTGATTGCGGCGTCCGGCTTTCTCATCGCCCGCTCAAGCCGTCGCCGGATCAGGCGGATCGCGTCACGGTCCAATCTAGCACCCGCCCGCGCCCCATGGACGAGGGCGACCACCCGTGGAAGAAATCCCTCGAACAAATCTGCCAGAAAGACCCGAATCCGCCCTGGCCGCATCTTCGGCCAGCCGAAAAGCCACGCGAGAAACGGCCCGCCCCAACGGAACAAGCGGTCCACCCTCCCGCCAAAACACAGGGCCGTGAGATTCGCCGGACATTGCATTTTCAACCTCACCAGCTCGACCTGGGCGGGGTTGGAATCCACCGCCGTGACCGTCACTTTCGCCCCGGCCAAGGCGAATGCCAGATCGCCGCCGGACGCGATTACCAAAGCCCGCTTCAGCGGCAGGCGGTCCACGAGCGACAACTCCAACGAGTGATCCTCGTGCATGTGGCCGAAAACCACGCGGTCACTCACGGCTTTCATGATTCGCAAGCCCCAAGATCGTTAGAGCGAAAACCAGGTTCATGGTGAGCATCCCGCCGATGTCCGGAATCTTGTCGCCGGCGAACAGGATGCCCGCCGCATTCATCGCCACCAGCATCCCGATTTGCATCCATGCGAAAAGCCGTTGCCGCCATCTCGCGAGAATGGAAATCGCAAACCACGTTTCAAGTCCGCCAATCATCCCAAGCGCCAGTCGCGGCGGCAGGAACGATGGCGCCGACGCCACGATTTCAAGGTGCCGCGCGTCCACCGCAACGATCTTGTGCCACAACCCTTGATAGAGCCAAACCAGCGCAACCGCCACGCGCAGCAAGCACCACCAGTTCATGGATCGCCAGCATGCCGAACACCACGTCCTGTGAGGCATCTGCCAGCGGCCAGCGAACAAAAATGGCAGCGATGGTTCCCGCGGTTGGTGGAAACAATTTCCTCGCCCGCCGGATCGAAGCTTCCGTCATGATCGCGGGATCATAGTGATCCAGCACCCGCCATCCGGCCTGCGGGAACTTCTGTTTCAACATCGCCGACGCCTCGTCAAATCCGGAATGACATATCGCCATTTCATCAAGCCGGACATTTCCCAACGCGCGATCCAACCACGACCACCGATAGAGATCCGATCGATCGTAGACCCAATGTGAAACGCCAAGTGACCCGATCAGGAAATAAACACATCCCGCGACTGCCAGACCTCCCGTCACCGGGAAATAGCCGATCACTGCCAGCGCCATCAACAGCACCACGCCCGCCGCCGCATAGAAGGGCCAGTTGAAGCGGGCAATCGCCAGCATTCAGTCCCATTTCCCGCGCTCACTCATCGCGTTCCCTCCCCGGCGTGATCAAACGTCCTTTCTCCCAGCGATACGGCACGCCATCGACCCGGAAGGCATTGGCCAGAACGGGCGTCACGCCACGGAACGGAGCCTCGTCGAAGAGCCCCACCTTCCAATCGAGAATCCTCACCGGTCGCGGCGTCCATTCCGTTCGTTTGCCTTCGATGACGACAAAACGACCGTCGCCCTCCGCATCAAAAGTAAACGGCATCGGCCCGGCGAAATTTCTAGCAGACCGTAGATCCGCGAACGGCGATCCTGCGGGCGGGGCATCGGGTTCGTCCGTCAGGTCAAACGATAGATCCAAGGTTTCCCGACCATCCGGCAGCCACGTCCTGACCCGCGAATCGGAGGCTTCGAGCTTCACCCGCCGGTAGTTGTAGTGCGTCAGCAAATTTCCGGAGAGCACCATCCGCGCCTTGTCGGTCTCGCTGCGGAGAATTTTCAACCCTCGCATGCGCCGCCCTTTTTCATCCCGCAGGCGGGTGAAGATCCGGTAGCCCGCGAGGAAAAAATCCTGTCCCGGAAATTCCGGAAACACCGCGGGTCGCAGCCCCTTGGTCCACACCAGCGCCACGGTCACGAATCCAAATCCGTCGTGACTATCAATCTCCAACGGTTCCGGCACCAGCGGCCACAACACCTCCTCGGGAAACGCGAAGGAGACCGCCACCACCCGCTCAAACCAGGCGACCACTGGAAACGGATGGCGTTTTAACAAGTGAATCACGTGGGTAGGATGTCCCCTTGCCGGAAGCTCGGCAAGCCAGTCGTTGATCACTGCGGAATTTCAAACCGACCTTTTCAACAAGAGCATTGAACAGTCCCGGCCAAAATGATCGTTTACCTCTCATGAAGCACAAGCCCACCACCTCCCGCAGACGGTTCATCGCAGCAGTCGCCATGGCCGCGAGCTGGCCGCTCGTCTCCCACGCCGCCACGCCCGCCACTCCGAAAAAGCTCGTCCTGATCGCCGGCAAGCCCAGCCACGGCCCCGGCCTGCACGAGTTCCACGCCGGCTGCCTGCTGCTCCAGAAATGCCTCGCCGCCACCCCGGGCCTCGAAGTTTCCGTCCATCCGAACCACTGGGTCACTGACGAAAGTGTGCTGGAAACCGCCGACGCCGTGGTGATCTACGCCGACGGCGGAAACGGCCATCCGGTCCTCGCCGTCCCTGGCCGGAAGGAAAAAATCCAGAAACTCGTCGATCGCGGCGGCAGCGTGATGATGATGCATTACGCAGTCGAGTGCGCGAGCCAAGCCAAGGACGAGGGCGCGTCTGGCGATGTCTTCCGCGACTGGATCGGCGGAGCTTACGAAACCAATTTCTCCTGCAATCCCATCTGGGACGCCGACTACGAAAAATACCCCGAACACCCGATCTGCCGTGGTCTGAAACCTTTCAAGATCAAGGACGAATGGTATTTTTCCATCCGCTTCAGCAAGGAAATGGCGGGCGTGAAATCCCTGCTTGTCGCCACACCCAGCGACGAAACCCGCGACGGCCCCTACGTCCATCCGAAGGGTCCCTACCCGCACATCCAGGCGAAAAAAGGCGAAGAGGAAACCATGATGTGGTGCGTCGAGCGTCCCGACGGTGGCCGCGGTGTCGGCTTCACCGGCGGCCATTTCCACGCGAACTGGGCCAACGACGAGTTCCGCAAGATCGCCCTCAACGCGATGCTCTGGATTTGCAAAATGGACGTGCCCGTCAACGGCGTGCAATCCGCCGTCACCGAGGAGGACATGCAGGCGAACCTCGACGACAAAAAGAAGAAATAATCCCACCTGAAACCGGTCCGGAGTTCATGGTTTACCGTGCTCTTCCGAAGACAACCTGAAGGCTGAACTCCGGGCGGCTTTCACCAGAAATGATAGAAACGCGGCCCCGGCAATGACCGGCAAGAGTGAGGCGGATGGATCTTCGAGCGCCTTCAGCGTCGCCCCGCTCACCACACACCAGAGCAGCGGGACCGGCAAAAGCAGCAGGAGCCAGAGCGGGCGCGCGATGATTAGAAGAATCCCAACAGCCGCGCAGACCGTGGGATCGGGAGCCAGCGCGAAGTATTCCGCACCCGCCAGTTTGCGGCCGGAAACCAGCGCCATGAACGGATAGAAGGCCACCCCGAAAACCGCCAGAGCCATCCCGATCCAAGCGGTGACATCGAGCTGCGGCCGCGAGTCGAAGCGGCTGATGGAACCCCACACCAGCAGGAGAGTTCCCTGCGCGATAAACGCCCAACCGAAGACCCGCCCGACCGGAGTGAGTTCCGCATACAGCTGGAAATGAAAGGTGACGGCGGCGGTCGCCATCGCGGCGGCGAGGATCACCGCCACCGCACGCCCTTTCCCTAACACGGCGAGGACAATGACCGCGACTCCCAGCGCGAGGAACGCGGGCTGGAGCGGCCAGAACGCCTCGAACTGCCGTTCGAACAACCGGAAATACGATGCAGGCAGGAACGGAATGAAGTTTCCGACCGAGTAGGTGCTGAGGTCGTCGATCACAGTTTTTCGACGTATTGGATCATGCGCTGGCGGGTCTCCGCATCGGGCACGCGCCCGCGTCCGGCAGCCATGTTTTCGGCGAGGTGCGCGAGCTTGCTGGTCGCGGGGATGGCGCAGGTGACAGCGGGATGGGAGACCACGAATTTGAGGAGGAATTCCGCCCAAGTCTTGCAATCGAATTCCGCCACCCACTCCGGCAGAGGCGCCTGTTTCTTCATAAGCTCACCACCGTCGAGCGGGCGGTTGGCGATGACGGCGATTCCCTTGTCGGCGGCGAGCGGCAGCAGGCGTTCCTCGACTTCGCGATGGCTGATGTTATAAGTGAGCTGGATGAAATCGAGGTTGCCGGCCTTCATGATTTTTTCCATGTCCTCGTGCCGCCGGCCGTGGGAAGTGGTGATGCCGACGTAGCGGACCAGGCCCTCCTTCTTCATTTCCCGCAGCGTGGCGAGGTGCGGTTCCCAGGCGACGAGATTGTGGACCTGCATCAGGTCGAAGGTCTTGACGCCCCACAACGCGGCGGATTCCTTGGTCTGCTCGCGGGTTTTGGATCCGTCCTCGGTGAAGATCTTTTCGGCGGAAAAGAGCGTTTTCGGAATCCCGGTTTTCTTGAGCGCGTGGCCGATCACCTCGCGGGCGGAGCCATACATCGGCGAGCAGTCGAGCATGCCGCCGCCGGCGTCGAAAAACGCCTTGAGGACTGCGGTGCAGCCGTCCCGCAGGACCGGGTCGCTGCCGACATTGAAGGTGCGCCAGGTGCCCATGCCGATGACCGGCAGGGCCTCGCCGCTGGACGGGATCTTCCTGGTGACAGCCTGCTTTTCCCGACCGAAAACGGATGATGGCGATAGGGTCAGGGCGGTGATTCCCGTGCCCACGAGTTTCAAGGCGTTTCTGCGGGTGATGCTTTGAGTATTCATAACTTCGATTAGGTTGTTGATGGGGTTTTCCGAGAGCCGAACGTGAAGGTGCCTAGCAGGAGAACAAAAAAAGTGAGAACGAAGATCTTGTTGATGAACCAGTTGGTTCTCCAGATCGACCACTCGTGATCGGGGCTGGAGAGAAATCGATGAAACAGCGTTACGATGATGATGATCTCAACCACCGACATGACGATGGCCAGAGTGCGGGTGTAGGACGGCTGGCGCAGCAGCGCCCAACCCATCCAGAGGTGCGCCACCGGCCACAGATCCCAGAAAATGTGGGCCGTGAGCGGCTCACCGCGGGCCGCCGAGAAACCGATGGGGAACAGGTATTTGATGACGATCGTCCATGCCACGAGGATGAACAGGAAATGGGCGAGAAAGACAATCCAGCCCCCCGCTCCGGTGCGGGCGGTGAGGCGATCGATGGCCGGAGTCGAGTTCATCATTTGAAATCGCACACTGGCCGAGATTGCGGCTTGAGTCAAACTCCCGATGACGGGAATGCCCGCGGACACTAACTGCATCATTCGGCGATCCTTACTCGCGCAGGTCGAGCCCGCCCATCAGTCAGGTTGTTTCACGATGCTGACCGTCTCGCCGTCGGCGAACTTGGTGCGCATGAGGTCGCCGGGCTTGAGCGTGGCGGCGGAGTTGACGATTTTCCCGTCCGCCCCGAGGGTGATCGAGAAACCCCGCTGGAAGGCGGACTCCGGTCCGAGCGTGCGCAGCAGGCCGCGCAGGCGGGCGAGTCGCTCCGCGCGTTGGTCGAGGCTGTTACGGCCGGCGCGCTCGAAGCGCTCCCGCAGGCGGGCCACCGTTTCCAGGCGCCGCTCCAGCACGCGCGCCGGATGACAGGCGCGGTGGCGGGCGTGGGCGTCGTACACGCGCCGGGCGAGCGACTCTAACGATGCGCGCGCCGCTTGGGAAAGCTGGCCGCGCGCGGAGTCCAGTCGCATGACCGACTCGCGAAGGAGCTTCTCGCCATCGCGCTGGAGCACGCCGCGTTTCAGGGCGTCCACCGCGAGTTGCGAGCGCGTCAGCCGCTCGCGGGTGACCCGCGCCATCCGCCGGCGGATCTGCGCCAGCCGGGCTAACAATTCTGCGCCATCCGCCACGGCCAGCTCGGCGGCGGCGCTCGGCGTGGGGGCCCGCAGGTCAGCGACGAAATCCGCGATGGTGAAATCGATCTCATGCCCGACGGCGGAGATGATCGGGATCGGGCAGGCGGCGATGGCGCGTGCCACGACCTCCTCGTTGAAATTCCACAAATCCTCGATGGAGCCGCCGCCGCGACCGACGATCAACACATCGCAGCGCGGATAGCCGAATTTCTCCGGTTCGCCCATCTTCGCGATGGCCTGGGCGATCTCCATCTCCGCTCCCCTGCCCTGCACCCGCACCGGGAAAAGCACCGGCTGCACCCACGGCGCGCGGCGCGTCAGCACGTTGAGAATATCCTGCAGCGCAGCGCCGGTGCCGGAAGTGATCAGGCCGATGGTCCGGGGAAACGGCGGGATCGCCTGCTTGCGGTCCGCGTCAAAAAGCCCCTCGGCATGCAGCTTGCGTTTCAGCGCTTCGAACTTCGCCTGCAAGTCGCCGGTGCCCGCGCGCTCGGCTTTCTGGACGATGATCTGAAGCTGCCCCCGCGCCTCATAAACACTCGCCTCGGCGAAAACCCGCACCTTCGCCCCGTCCTCCAGCGCGTCCGCACCCTCGCGCTTTCTTGCGCCGAACATCGCGCACGAGATCTGCGCGCCCTCGTCCTTCAGCGAGAAATACCAATGCCCGCTGCCCTGCTTGCGCAAATTGGAAACCTCGCCCTCCACCCACGTCTCGCCGATCTGCACTTCCAACAGATTCTTCATCCGCCGCAGCAACTGCGTCACGGAAAGCGCCTTTTCCTCCGAGGTCTTGGGTTTCGAAAACAAATCCACGCCGCAATCTGGCAAGTGCTGGAATTTTTTCGAGCGGTAAAATCCATGGACCTCCATCCGGGTCACCCGCGCGAGAGTCCGAAGCGCCACAGCCAGACGAACGTCAGCAGGATCGCCGCAAGGCCGACGTGGAGCACCTGCACCCATGAGTAAATATGGACCTGCGCCATCACCACGCCTAGGACCATCTGCGCGAGCACGATTCCCAAAACCACCCGCTCGACCCTACCCGTGCCACCGATCCGGTGGCGCTTAGCCAGCACGAAGGCGAGCAAGGCACCGACGAGCACCACCCAGGAAAAGCTCCGGTGGAACAAATACTTCCACGAGCTTTCGAGCTCCGTCGTCCATGTGGACCTCGGCGCGTTGACGTGCAACTTCGCCAGCTCGTCGGTCATCTCCCGCACTTGCGCGCCGGTAACCCCCTCCGCGACAATCACGACTAACAACAGAGTCACCGCCATGCGGAGTTTCGCCAGCGGCGCGGCCTCCATCCGGATCCGCCACGGCGTGTCGGTGCCCCGCCAAGCGCAGTAGGCCAGCGTGCCTAGCAGCCCCATCGCCAGCGCGAGATGGGTCGTTAGCACTCCCGGGCTCAGCCCGCTGTAAACCACCCGCGCGCCCATCCAGGCGTTGATCAGCACCACCACCAGCGAGGTGAACGCCATCCAGAACACCAGCGGCCGCTTCTCGCGCTGCCAGAAGGCGGCGATGAACGTGGCCAGCGAGAAGAAGCCCACCGGCAGGCTCGTCATCCGGTTGAGAAACTCCGTCCACACATGCCGCGGATTGAACTCCCGCCGCAGGCTTTCCTCCGTGATCGTCGCCGGATCGCGGCCCATCCGCTCCGCCTTCTGTTGGAACCGCTTGACCGGCAGTTTCGAGAAATCCACATCCTCCACCTTCGTCGGCGGGATCAGGCAACCCCAGCAGGTCGGCCAGTCCGGGCAGCCCATCCCCGCCCCGGTCACCCGCACGATCGCGCCCACAAACATCAAGACCAGCACGGAAACCAAGGCCCCGGTGGCCAGTTTTTGAAAGCGCGTCATCCCCATGCGCCGACCATGCGCGGGCAGCCCCGGATTTCCAGCGCAAATCCCGGACGGGCTTGTTTCACTCCGCCCCGCTGCATTCCCGCCCACGAAAAAGGCCGCCCGGAGTGATCCGGACGGCCTCGCAACCGAAAACTCAACAAAAAAGCATCAGAAATTGTAGCGGAGACCAATTTCAAGGAGGCAGTCGTTATTCTCTACCAGCGAATCAACGTTCTGCGGGTCGATGCCGTAGTTGACGCTGAAGTCTGGGTCGGCGAAATAAATCCAGCGGGCGCCGCCGTAGATTTCAAAGGAGGGATTCACCTTGTAGATCAGGCCGGCGAACACCTGTCCGGTGAAAACCCAGGTGCTGTCGGAATCGTCGCCGAACGGGTCCTGGGAGTTGGCGTCGAGGCTGATGTAGGCCGCGCCGATCCCGGCGCCGATGTAGCTGCTCAGGTTGCCGGAGATAGCGCGCTCCAGCTTGACGTTGAACGTCACCGGGATGATATCGACATCGACGTCGATGTCGTAAAAGTTGTTACTGAAAGGGCGATACGGGTCATAGAACGACTCGTCCGTCGAGGTGTAGCCGACCTCGCCGAACATCGAAACGTCCCAGCCTGAAAACTTCCAGCAGCTGTTGGTCGCGCCGAGATGGATGTTATACATCGGCTCCTCCAAATTGGTCAGGTATCCGACAGAACCGCCTGCGAACCAGTTAAGGAGGCAGGGATTGGGTGCCGGGGCGGGGGCTGGCTCTCCTGCAAACGCCGGGAGGGTCAAGATCAATGGAAGTAATAGAACTTGTTTCATTTGTTTCATAGCGATCTGAACCTAATGAATCCAATCGCCCGCTGTCAAGAAGTGGATTCCATTTTTTTTCGTGAAATTTCAGAGGCGATTCACCACTGCGGAACGCGGGTAATATTCGATAGGGAGGCGCTTCGACATTCCCAAACCTCGGGAGCGACTCAGAATTTCGAGAACCAGTCACTGGCGGACCCGCTCCGGATCAGGGCCATGAAGCCCCTCCAACAGGCACTGCCTGGACGGGCGAGCGGCGTATAGCAGACATTCGGTTTATCGCCAAGCCGAAAATTCATCAGGAAATCTATTGACGAAACCGCCTCCTTCCTGAGAGAGATACACAACGGTTTTTCACGAGAGTGGATTCCCGACGGATTAGATGCTGACCCCAGCCTACCCCCAAGAAAAACCAACCATACCAATAAAATAGCCAACATCATGAAACCAAACATCAAGCAAATCAGCCTGTTCGCAATCGCCTCCTCGGCCCTTGTCACCGCGGGTGCCGCTGTGGCAGTGCCGATCCAAGGCTCCGAGCAGACACTCACCCTCCAACTCGCCACTCATCAAACAGTGGATGGAACCTATCTGAAAGACGATGACGGAAAAACCATCAGCCCGAAAGAGTCCACGGATGAGAACGAGTGGTCCAAAGGCGACGTTGATTACTACGAATACGTCACTAAAATCGAGACCCAGAAATACGGCGTCAAGCAGGTTCTTGAAGCACTTGATGAGGCGGGAGTCATCGACGGCATTGCCGGCTGGTCCATCAAGCAGATTGAACGGGTTGGTCTCGATAATAGCGACAGCGAGCTCTTCCTCGTGAAGAAAGATACCCCCCCGATTCCGATCGGCGAATATCTCTGGGTTGATGATTTTGCCAACGCTTGGGCAACAAACTACAAAGAGACTACAGACAATTCGAAGGAAACCGAAACGATCAAGGGCTCTGAAAATTGGATCGACAGCGTGACCGTGGAATTGGATCCCGACGACAGCGACTACCCTAGCTTTCAGCTCACCGGCTTGGCGACCGGTTCGGCCACGGTGAAAAAAGTCGATGGCATATACGCTTGGTATCACAACGGTGAAACCATCAAAGTGGTTGGCGCGTCACAATTCCCTGACGAAGAGAACGATCGGCCTACCGAGGGCACGATGAAACTCTCCGCAGCAAAACCACTCGCTGATGTTTCTGCTTATTTTCCCCCAGTAGTGGATTGACTCTTATCACGAGTCCCTGGAGCGCTTCGGTAACGTTGTGCTTTTAAGTCAGACTCATCCATCCTGAACATAACCATGCCCGGGTCTCCACGATCCGGGCATGGTTTTTATCAACCATTAAGAATGAAAAATCGATTTTCTTGGATCCTTGGGGGCTCCTGCCTTTTGCTGGTCGCCATCGTGCTTATTTTTCGCAACGCCACAGAGCCCCTGCATGAAAACTCCGGCAAGTCTCCATCAGCCTTGAAAGCGATAAGGCCGGCCGCGCCGACGAGGAGTCCGCTTCCAACAACCCGCCCAGAGCCGGAAAAAAATGAAGTCCTGATAGAGCCGCCTGCCACCCAAGAGACCATTCTCGGTCAAATCGAAGATGCCTCGGTCACCTACGACGCCAAGGCCCTGCCTCTGATTGAGCCCTATTTGCTCAACCCTGATCCGGTGGTCCGAGAGGCTGCCAAAAATGGCATGATCAATCTTGGGGACGCCGCCGCAGGGCCTCTCCTGCGCGAAGCCTCTCGTCATGCATACACGCCGCAAGAGGCGGTGGCCTTGTCCGAGGCGGCGGATTATGTCGAACTTCCCCCGGCATCCGTGCGTCTCACCAAGGGCTCCAAGCAAGCACCCAGTGGAACGGTGGCTCCTTCCATGAAGCGGCGCAAGCCAGGTCATCAAGGCACGAAAAATCCGGACCCGCCGGTCGTGCCAGCCACCGAATGAGCCACTGCGGCGATGGTGCCGGACTTCCAGCGCCGATCCTAGCCTGCCGCCGCCCTTTAAACCCAGCCTCCCGGCTCATTTGAAAGATTCCGGGGGCGGAGTCTTGGCGGCGGTTTTCAACCGCCATGCCCAACTTCGCCAAAAAACCGATTGAACCGGTAATCCATAAAAATCTCCGCATGATGAGGGGGAAATTTTTCTTTCCGTTAAATTGTTAAAATCTCAGCGGGCTGGCTGATGGACATTTGATACGAGAACTTGATCTCCCCAGCAAGCTCGGATTGCTCTTTCGCGCTGGGACGGGCCGGTG
>NZ_JBIKBQ010000102.1:0-14867 GCF_058122085.1 Luteolibacter sp.
ATCGTCCATGCCGACGATGGTCTTGCGCAGCTCGGTGACGATCTTGTCTCTCGCTTCGCCGAGTCTCTCGACGGCCTGGATGTCTTCAGATTCGTTTGTCATTGTGTGTTTCGATTTCGGTGTTTGTTAAGAAAGTGATGAAGGCTCTTGATGGAATTCGGTGGAGGTTCTTGCTGCAAGTGTCCGGGGTCGGCAAGACTTTCTTGGTGAAAAGCACCGATTTTTACCGTCCGATTCTTGGGATCTCCGCTCCGTGGAAGATCGTGAACGTGGAACTCGACATGGAGGCCAAACGGGTTGTCATCACGGCGGAGGTGGACCGGGCGACCAAGTGGGCGCATCCCGAGACCAAGCAGGCGGCATCCCTGCACAAGTGGACGGAGAGGACTTGGCGGCACTTGGACACCTGCCAGTTCGAGACCGTCATCAAGGCAAATGGCTCAATTTCCTGCGGCCTTGAACCGGTAACCCTTGCAAGGTGAAAAATCCGGGAAATGATCGCGTATGGCTTCGTTCACCCGATTTGCCTGATCCCTCGCCCATGATTCTTCGAAATTCAATCGTCTGCGGTTTGGTGCTCGTCCTTGCCGGATGTGACCCTTCGGCCAAGCGCACCGTCTCCTCATCACCCGCCGGGGAAGGGGATGAGCCATCCTCAAGCCCCGATGCCCCGGCGGCTCCGGTCTCCTCGCTGCCGGCGGAAGTGTCGTTCAACGAACACATTCAGCCGATCCTCTCGGAGTATTGTTATCATTGCCACGGGCCGGATTCGAAGACGCGCGAACCGAAGGATGCGCCGCTGCGCCTCGATCAGGTGGAAGGCGCGTTCGCGGTGCGCGACGATGGCCGGCCGGTCATCATCAAGGGCAAACCGGACGAATCGAGCTTGATGAAACGGCTTCATGCCGCCGATCCGGACATGATCATGCCCCCGCCGAAAAGCCACAAGATCTTGAAGCCCGGCGAAATCGCGCTGATCGAACGCTGGATCGAACAGGGCGCCGAATACGAGCCCCATTGGGCCTTTGCTCCGATCAAGAAACCCGCGCCGCCCGACGCGGGCGACAAGTGGGCCGCCAACCCGATCGACCGCTTCATCGCGGAAAAACTCGACAAGGCCGGCCTCAAGCCGAATCCGCCGGAAGACCCGCGCCGCTTCCACCGCCGGCTGACCCTCGATCTAACTGGTCTGCCACCCGAACCCGCGGCCACCGATGCGTTTGTCAAGGCCCATGAGGCGGGCGCGCAGGCGGCCATCGAGGCGGAGGCGGATCGCTTGTTAGCCACGCCGGCGAGTGCCGAGCATTTCACCCGCCACTGGCTCGATGCGGTGCGCTACGCCGACACCCACGGCATCCACATCGACAACTACCGCAACATTTGGCATTACCGCGACTGGGTGATTGATGCGTTCCAGCGCAACATGCCGTGGGACCAGTTCACCACCGAACAAATCGCCGGCGACATGCTGCCGGACGCCACCGTCGATCAGAAAGTCGCCAGCGGCTACAACCGCTGCCTCGCCACCACCGGCGAGGGCGGTGCGATCGCCGACGAGTATCTGGCGATCTACGCCAAGGACCGGGTGGAAACCATGACCGCCGTCTGGCTGGGTCTCACCGCCGGTTGCGCCGCCTGCCACGACCACAAGTTCGACCCCGTCAGCACGCGCGAGTTCTATCAACTCACCGCGTTTTTCAGGAACTCCACGATGTCCGCCCTCGACGGCAACAACGCCTCGCACCAACCGGTCTTGTCCGTGCCGCGCATCGAGGACCGCAAGCGCATCGCCGCGCTCGAGGGCGAAATCGCCGCCGCGCGCAAGGACTTGACCGCCCCTAACACCGCCGTCCGCGCGGATTTCGACAAATGGCTGGCCGCACAATCGCCTGCGGCCGCCGCGGTTCCGGATCCATCGCTCGTGCTGCACCTGCCGCTCACCGAGCAGGACGGGCCGATTCACGGCACCGTCGGTGGCCAGCCGAAGGAATTTGCGGTTTCGATCGGACGCAAGCCCGGGCGGGTCGGCCAGGCCGTCGTGGCCAGCGGCGAACCCGTGGATCTCGGTGCGGGACTCGGGGACCTGGACATGAGCAAGCCGTTCACCGTGTCCGCGTTTCTCCGCATCGAGGGAAATCCCTTGGGCGCGGTGATTGCCCGGATGGATCCGGCGCAAGGCTTCCGTGGCTGGGATTTGTATTTGGAAGGCGGCCGCATCGGCGCCCATTTCATCGATGAATGGCCGGCCAAGGCGGCCAAGTTTCTATCGCCACAACCGCTGCCCGGCGGAACCTGGCAGCATGTCGCGATCACCCACGATCCGGCAAAGGAACCGCAGGACGCCTACCTGCTGTGGGTGAATGGTGAGCCGGCGAAGATGGCCCACGTGTCTAACGGCCAACGGGCGGCAATCCACACCGGGGTGCCCCTGCGCATCGGCAGCCGGGCGAATGGCGACAGCCGGCTGAAAGGCGGCGAGGTGCTGCTGCAGGATCTGCGGATTCATGACCGGGTGGTTCCGGTTGAAGAGATCAAGCGCCTGTCTTCCGAAGGGGCCTTGGCCTCGATCCTCGCGATCGCCGCGGCTCAGCGCACACCCGCGCAGAACGAGGCTCTTCTCGCGTCCTACATGGCGACTCACGACACCGCCTCGTCCGGCGTCCGGGAAAAAATCGCCGCCCTGGAAAAGCAACGGGATGAATTGAAAAAATCGACTTCCGACACCCTGGTGATGGACGAGAAAGCCGAGGTGCCTTTTGCCAACATCCTGGCCCGCGGCCAATACACCGCCCCCGGCGATCGGGTGACGGCCGATACTCCCGCGGTCTTGCCACCCATGGCGGCGGACGCTCCCAAAAACCGTCTCGGACTGGCACGCTGGCTGGCGGATCCGCTGAACCCCTTGCCGGCGCGCGTCACGATGAACCGCACTTGGTATTACTTTTTCGGCACCGGAATCGTCGAAACCACCGAGGATTTCGGGGTCATGGGCGCGCGCCCGAGCCACCCGCAATTGCTCGATTGGCTGGCCGCGGAGTTCATTTCCTCGAAGTGGGATTACCGCCACATGTTGAAATTGATCGCAACCTCGGCGGCCTACCGGCAGTCCGGGCAGGTGACGCCGGAGAAACTCGAAGCCGATCACGCCAACCGCTTGTTAGCCCGCGGTCCGCGCGTCCGGCTCGATGCCGAACCGATCCGCGACCTCGTGCTCGCCGCCGCGGGTTTGCTCTCGCCGAAAACCGGCGGGCCGTCGGTGAAACCCTATCAGCCGGAAGGCATCTGGGAGGCCGTCGCGATGAAGGAATCCAACACCCGCAACTACAAACAGGATGACGGCGAGAATCTCTATCGACGCTCGCTTTACACGATGTGGAAGCGCACCGCCGCGCCGCCGACGATGGAGATCTTCAACGCGCCGACCCGCGAGGCGTTCTGTGTCCGCCGCGATCGCACCAACACGCCGCTGCAGGCGCTGGTGCTGCTCAACGACCCGCAGTTTGTCGAGGCCTCCCGCGAGCTGGCCGCGCACGCGCTCAAGGCCGCGGCGGATGTCGATGGCCGCCTGGATTTCATCACCCTGCGCCTGATCGGACGGAAACTCGATCCGGACGAGCGCAAGATTGTCAGCAAGACTTTCGATGCCGCGCTGGCCGAATTCCAAGGCAACGCGGAAGGCGCCACCAAGCTGATCACCACCGGGGCCACGCCGCCGCCGAAGGATGCCCCCGTTCCAGAGCTTGCCGCCTGGACGCTGGTCGCCAGCCAGATTCTCAACCTCGATGAAACCATCACACGCTAACCTGCGATGACTCCGATCGAATTTCATAACACCGCCTACAGCCGCCGCCAGTTTTTCCGGAAATCCGGCACCGGCCTCGGCATGGCGGCGCTCGCATCCCTGTTGGGACAACGCGGCGTGTCCGCGGCGGAGGGCCTCGCCGGCTTGGAACACTCGCTGCCGCAGATCGCGCCGAAGGCGAAACGGGTGATCTACATTTCCCTCATCGGCGCGCCTTCGCAACTCGACCTGTTTGATTACAAGCCTGACTTGAAAAAGCGTTTCAAGGAGGACCTCAAGACCTGGCTCAAGGGCCAGGGCGAGCGCCTCACCGGCGTGGAACCGGCCAAGGTGCTGAAGGAACTCTTCGCCTTAGTCACATCATCATATCCAGATATGACGATGTGTTCCTTGAGTTGAATCCGGGAACCGACTTGGGTTGGCGCATGCCGCAGCCTGACCTCACCTCCGAACTCAAAATCGCCCTCGCCGGGCGGATCCTCGTGCTGGATGGCGCGATGGGCAGGACCATCCGCGCCTACGGCTTGACCGAGGCGGATGCCCGTGGCACGCGCTTCGCGGAAACCGAGAAGGACTTGCTCAACAACGGCGACATTCTCAGCCTCCCCCGTCCGGACGTCATCGGCGACATCCACAAGCGTTTCTACGAGGCGGGCTCGGACATTGGCGAAACCAACACGTTTTCCGCCACCGGCATCGCGCAGAGCGAGTTTTTCGTCGATGACCCCCGCGAGCACGGCGGTCGCAAGGACCCGGAGTTTTTCCAGAAAATCATCGAAAGCCCGTTCCTCAACGAACCCGCGTGGGAAATGAAGGTCGAGTACTCCCGGCTCTGCCGGAAATGGGCGGACAACATCGGCTCGGACACCGGCCGCAAACGTCACGTCGCCGGCGCGAGCTGCTAGGAATTTGCTTTCTGCGGGAGACCCCTGAAAGAGCCAATGCGTCGGCCCGGCCTGCCTGTCGTCTTGTCCGCCGTAGCTTTAGCGAAGGAGGAAGCCTTCTTGGCCTTCGTAGCTTCAGCCAAGTAGGCGGCGTAGACTGGAGGGCGGGAAAAAAGGGGATTGTTCAACGGACCGACTGGCGGAAGTTTCGGTGGCAGCTTGAAAGACGTCACCGGCACCCGAACACTGCCATCACGGTGGAATACGGCAATGATCTCGGCGGCTGGACTACGGCGGTGGACGACAATAACAATGTCGAGATCGAAGTGCCCCCCGGCACCCCGACCGACGCGGTGGTCGTGAAACTCAAGCGCTCCACCCTGGGTGCGACCGGCAAGATATTCGCCCGTCTCAAGGTAGTCGTGCCCCCCTGCCCCGCCCGTCGTCTGACATAAGATATCCTGGCAACAGCCTGGAATCCGGGCAGCACATGCTGCTGGTGGTTCGTCAAAACCGTCATGGAAGGGCGGAGCCTGGCGGACCTCCCGCCGCTTGGCAAACCGATTTGATGAGCCCCCTCCGGATGATCCGTCAAACCAACAACGAAACAGCGGCACCCCGGAGGGCGCCGCTGCCGACATGGCCGCCGCGGTCGCCCGGGCCGGCCCAAAACATCTGGAAATCACTTCAGAACCGAGTCGAGCAGTTTCTGGTCGAGCTTGGCGGGGTGGCCGATCCAACCGATCTTGCCCTTGGTGACGACAAACGCGCAGGGGATGCCCTTTTGTCCGGCGGCCTTAAACCAATTGGTGTAAATGGCTCCCTCGCCATCCGCCACGACATGGTAGCTCATATTGTCGCCTTGCTGCTCCACGAAAGCTTTCACTTCAGCGGGCTTTATCTGTTCGCGGATATTGACTCCGATGACGGTGACCTTGCCTTCATTGGCCTTGGCCAGTTCGCTCAGGTGGGGAAATACGGCGACGCAGGGGCCGCACCAGGTGGCCCAGCACTCGACGATGTAGGATTTGTCGGCCTCCATCTTGATCGGCCCGCCCTTATACCACTCGCCGACCTTCATCTCGGGAGCGGGATCGCCGATTTTGAGGGTGACGGCGGGAGCGGCGGGAGCGGCGGGAGCGGCGGGAGCGGCGGGAGCGGCGGGAGTGTCCTGGGCCAGAATGAGGCTGGTTCCCAGCGCGCAGGCGAGCAGGGCAACGGCGGATTGATTCAGTTTCTTCATGTGGTTGGTGGTGGTTCAGTCAGCAGAAGTTCGTTCCAGCTGCTACTTACCCCCTAAACCGAGACGATTCCGCATTCTCAACAGCCGCGCAAACTTTTTTTCCAGAATACAAGGAAATCTTCCCCTTCGACCGAACCCCGCTATTCAATCCGAACCTGCGGTCGCAGTCTGTTCTTCTCTTCTTGAGACAACCCCCATTTCCCAGCCCTCCAGTCTAGGCCGCCTACTTCGCCGAGGCTACGAAGGCCAAGAAGGCTTCCTCCTTCGCTAAAGCTTCCACCGTCGCCGGAGGCTATGGCGGACAAGACGGCGGACAAGACGGCGGACAAGACGACAGGCAGGCCGGGCCGACGCATTGGCTCTTTCAGGGGCCTCCCGCAGAAAGCAAACTCCTTGCAGCCCTTTTCTAACGGATACCCGGATCCTCAAAGAGTGGATCCAGCAAGGTGCCGCGTTGCCCGAAGAGCCTTTGAAACTGCAGCCCAAAGGGACCGCCCCGCGCTCCCGATAGTTTCGTAGGCTGTTTGCCATCAAAAACGAATCCCCACTCACCAAGTTGGAAGGAAGGTTCCGGCAGAGGATTCAAAGCGGAAATCCTCACCCGCTTTGTGGCGGATGACGATCTTGTGAGTCCCGGGTTCAAGGCGGACTTTGTTTTCCTTCACCGGCTGTCCGTCCACCCAAACACCCAACGGAGTTTGAGAAAACTTCAGTGAAACATCCGTGGCTGCGGAAATTTCCATGCGGATCCCTGTTAGAATTTCTTTGGCCGCACCGGCGAAAGTTGCGACATCGGCCGCTAACAACGTGCCGTTGACCGTGCCGTTGATAGCGATCCACGGCAGGGCGGAATCACCCTTGGCCGCCGTATCTGGCATCGTGTTTGTAAGTGGCATGATTGCCCAAACCCGCGGTGCGCGGCTCTTGGTTGCATCGAAATCTCCCTGTTTGCCGAGTTGGGAAAGGAACTTGAAAAGATCGAGTTGCTCTTGCTCTTTCAATCCCGCGATCAGGTTTGCGGGCATCAGGCTGCCGGAATCCGTGCGTTTCAGGATCGCGGCATCCTCCAGCGTAATTTCCTGCCCCGCAGCATCGCTCAGCACCACGCTGCCACCGCCACTGCGCAATAACCGCCCCATCAACGTGCGTCCATCCTTGGTGGTGATGACTACCGAGTGATAGCCCTCTTTGACCTTCACTGCGGGTAAAAGAATCGACTCCACGATATAGTCGAGTGGCGCGCTCGCTCCGATCGAAGTCATGTCGGGGCCGACTTTGCCACCGGCGCCACCGATCGCGTGACAAGCCATGCAAGCGAGGGCAGGTTGGCGGTAAATGGCTTCCCCACGGACAGCATCGCCTTTTTCCGCAGCCAGCTTGGCGAGACTAAGAATCGATTCCGCCGTCGGACCGCTGACGGCCGCGCCCCCGGCCTGCTGACGCAACACGCCGAGCAACTCGGCATGCTCATCGATATCCGGCACTGCAGGCAAGTTCAGAGCAGCGACTTTCGGATCGAGTGCCTGTTCGCGAAACGACTTTGCCAGTTCGCCAGACAATCCGCTAAGTGAGAGTGCTTTCTGCCAAAACGCGCGAGCTTGCGTAAGGTCATCGAGACCGGGAAGCAGCGCACGGATTGCGCCAATCGCGGCGCCGCGGTGATGACGGACAAGCGCCAGGGCGGCGGCGCGCTTCACCTCCGCCGGTGCATCTGAACCTGAGACAGCTAACAACGCATCACGCGCCGCATCGTTGGCGAAATGCGAGAGCGCATCGGTCGCCGCCAGGCGCAAGGTAGGCGATCCGGACGGATTTGAGGCGATCACCTTGACGGGCCCTAACAAGCCTTCCGCCCGCAACGCACCTGCCAAACGCAGGGAGGCGGCGGCAGTTTCTGGTGCGGGAGAATCAAACAAGCCTGACAAACGCATCGCGTCGCCCTTCGGCGTGACTTTTCGCTGGCTGACCATCCCTTCCAATCCACGCATGACAGTCGCCGCGGCAGGAGCATCAAACCCGCCATCTAACAGCTGGGCGAACGTCGCTCCGAGCATCTCCGGGTCCGCGGTCTTCATGGCGAGCCCGAGCCAGGGCCCCGAGCCGTCGCTAGGCATGGGCTTTGGCATCAGACTGCGGATTCCTTTGAGTCCCTTTTCCGCAGGCAAGTTAACCAAGGCGAAATCCAACGCGCCTTCGCGGCCGGCCAGCTGCAGCCGCCCATCTAACAACGCCTTCAGCCACACATCGCCTTGAGCACGCACGCTCAACCACAGCGCGTATTCGAGAAAGCGATCCATCGGCTGGCTCAGCACCTGAAAGGTCAGGTCCATCGGCTCGGCTCCGGACATTTTTGCAAGCGCCCGCACCGCCTCCAGACGAACCCGCGGATGGGGATCTTTGGTCGCCTTGTCCAACCATCCCAGCGCCTGAGCGCTGGGGAGACGGTTCAACTGATCTCCTAACATCCTTACCCCTGCTGCCCGAATCCGCCCGTCCGCGTCGCTCAAAACCCGGCCTAACAATCCGCGTTCCGATCCATCCGCCGGCATGCCGAGTCCTTCGCGCAACCACAGCGCGGCCAACCGCGTGCGCCCGTCCTTGGCTTTCGAGCTCCAAGTCTCGATCGAAGTTTTGAATGTCGCGCTCATCTTGCGCTCGACCAGAACCGCCATGGCTGCGTCGCGCTCGTAGCGATGATCGCTGGTTAACTTTGCCAATAAATCGGCATCCTTCGCCGCCGCCAGATTGCCCGGCAATGCGATGGCAGGCGCATCTTTTTTCGTCACTCGCCAGATCCGGCCATGCTCACGGTCGCGCCGCGGATCGCGGAAATCGACCTCACCGTGGTTGATGATAGGGTTCGACCAATCCGCAATGTAGAGCGCGCCGTCCGGGCCGATCTTCACATCGATGGGTCGGAAATTCACATCTTTGGTTCGCAATAAATCTCCAGCCTCCTGAGCGGCATAGCCCGAGCCCTGCTCACTAACGGAAAAGCGAACGATGCGGTGCGCGCGAAAGTCACAGGTGATCATCGACCCCTGCCACTCGGCTGGGAATTGTGGCGACTCAACGATCTCCAAGCCGCAGAACTTTGGATAGGATCCCGGGCTGATTCCGCCGAGAGTTTTCGCAGCTTTCGCATAGGTGAAATACATCGCTCCCGGGACACCCCAGCTGATGCCGTTGCCGCCTGCACCATCCGTCATGAAAGACTGGCCATACTTGTCAAACTGATGACCCCATGGATTGCAGAACCCGTAGAAAACCGTCTCCATTTTCTCCGTCCGTGGGTCGAAACGCATCAGACCACCGCTCCGCAAGCGCAGCAAACCGTTGGGAGTCTCCGTGTCGGTGCGGGTGTAGATACTTTGATTCATCCACAGCTTCCCATCCGGTCCTCGGCGCAGGGTGTGGATGTTGTGGTGGGTGTCCTCGGTCCCGAAGCCGCTTAGCACGCGCCGCATGGAGTCGGCCACGCCATCACCGTTTGTATCTTTGAAATGCAACAGATCCGTGCTCTGCCCGACATAACAGCCGCCGTCTCCCGGTAGAACCGCCGTCGGCATCATCATGCCTGAGGCGAACACCTTCGCAGCGTCCGCCTTCCCATCTCGGTTCGTATCCTCGAGAATCACGATCTTGTCGTTGGGCGTCTGGCCGAGCTCAACCTGCGGATAAGTCTCCGAGCTGGCGACCCACAGTCTTCCACGCTCGTCGAAGTTCATCTGCGTCGGTTTGTGGAGCATCGGGTTTTCCGCCCACAGCGTCACCTCGTAGCCATCAGCCACAGTGAATTCCGGATAGGGCTGCATGGTCTTCGCCGCCGCCTGTGATTCATTGCGGATGGGCGGCGCAGGGACGATCACCTTCTTGGAAAGGTCCCGCATTTGGGCGATACGCCCATCCTCTTCAACGACCAGTTGATCAAAGGCGAGGATTTCCCCAGCGTTGCGACCCTGCTCGCGTTTCCGGAAACCAAAAATGTACGCCATGTTGGCGGGTCGCGAGCGATGGAAGAACCACTCGTTTTTACGCAGGATCGCCTTGCGCAGTGCTTCGGCTTGCTCGCCTTGGTCCCACTGGTCTGCCTTCCAGCCGAGTTCTTTCTCAATCAAACGCGCCGCCATCTTGTAACCCACCGGAGTCAAATGAATCCCGTTTTCCGAGAACGTCTGCGCATCTTTAACGGGAAAATTCAGCGGCACGAAAACATGCCCGCGCTTCTGCGCCACATCACGCAACACCTCATTGATTGCCGCCAACGAAGCACGATGCCCTTTAACCGACTCCTCCATTTCTCCCGGACGCAGAAATCGTGGCGGCGCACCCAAAACCAGCACCCTTACCCCGCCTTCCAGCTTCGCCACCCGATCGAGCAAGCGCTCGAAATCCCGCTTGAACTCCTCAGGCGTCTGTCCGCCCTGCAAAGATGCCGCCATCCCGTAACCGGTGATCAACACATTTGGCTTATAGGTCGTCAATTGCGCCTCAAGTTGCCTCCAACCCTCATCCGCCGGCTCAAGCCCGGCTTGCAAGGGACTCAAGCCACTGCGCGAAGCCCCGGCCGGCGTGTCGGCACTCCAGCCAAGATTGCGAAACGTCACCGTCCGGTCAGGAAAGGCAGTGGTCGCAGCAAGCTCAATCCAGCCTTCATACTGCTCGCGCTCAATGAACGCGTCACCCAGCAAGGCGACGCGGTCACCCTCAAGAAATTCAAAACGGAAATCCGCTGACACGGAAACCTGAACTGCAAGGCAGGCTGCTAAAAAATAAAATCGTTTCATCATATGGACATAAGTTTGGGTGGGGCTTTCGAATCAAAAAAACCTCTTTCGCAGCCTTATACGATATGGAAATTGAAATCCTTTCCACACAGGGAAAATGCTAGGAATTTTCTTTTGGGGTGAAGGCCGCTGAGAAATCTCATGTGGGGACCGAAGGGCGGGGAAAAAGGGGTTGTTACTTCGAGCGGCGGCCAGCGCTGATGGATTTCAAATTTCAAATTTCAAATCTCGAATTTGAAATTTGAAATTTGAAATTAAATGATCATGCTTCCCCGCGATGCACCCTGACATGAGTTGTTTGCTGAGGAAAGTAGTCCGCCCGGAGGCGGTCTGGCGGGTCGCCGGCATGTTTTTGCTAGGCATGGTCGTGCAGGCATCAGCGGCGGCGTGTCCCGTGGCGTGGTGGAAATTCGACGGCCCGACGTCAGTGGATGCGGCGAGCGGCGTGACGGACACCATTGAGGGGAATTCCAAGTTCATGGCCGAAGGCGTGCGCGGCGGCTGCCTGAGGTTTGACGGATTCACCACCTTGGTGCGGCGCAAGGCGGACAAGGTTCCCGATCTGGAAAAGGGCTTCACCTTTCAAGGGTGGGTGGCATTGGCCGCTTACCCGTGGAATTGGACACCGCTGCTCGCCCAGCGGGATGCTGAAACGCGCGGCTATTCATTCGGCATCGACAGCACGGGACATTTCGGACTGCAACTGGCTGCGGACAACCGCTGGACAAGCTGCATTTCCTCAAAGGTATTGGAGATGAAAACCTGGCATCATCTGGCCGTCACCTATGACCCCGGCTTTGGCGTGCGGTTGTTTGTGGACGGTCAGGCCGCCGGCGCTTTTCAGTTAGACAAGCCGCTCGGTTTCGCCAGGGATGTGGATCTCTTCATCGGCCGCAACCACGATAAAATGGTTCCGGCACACCTGGTTAGAGACTGGGCGAAGTTCCCTTCCTGGTGGTCGCTCGACGGATTGTTGGATGAGTTGACCATCCACGACCGCGCGCTGGCCGCAGCGGAAATCCAAGCATCCAAGGCCTCCGTCACGCCACCCGGCGCACCGAACATCCCTCCCCGGAAGTTTCCGGATGTGGCCAAAGGCAGCCGGCGTTTCGGAGCCTACCCCACCCGACTGAGCTTCTACGAACAATGGGACGCCTTGTGGCAAACGGCCGGAAACCCGGACATCGTCGTCAAGTTCGACGAAATGCCGGTGCAAATGGTATTCTGGCGTGGCACACGATTCTCGCCTTGCTGGGTCAGCGAGAATGGCAAATGGATGGCCGACCAAAGCCTCGAAACCGGGGTCTGGCCGGAGGAATTGCTCCGCCGCAACGGGAAGGGCGCGGTCGGCTGCTGCGAACACATGTCGGACGTCGAGTGCCGGTTTTCCAACGTCAGAATCATCGAGAACACCGACGCCCGGGTCGTGATCCATTGGCGCTATGCCATGGTCGATGCCGCCTATCGTTTCGCCGATTATGACGAAGTTGCCGGGCAAGGACACTATGGCGACGAATTCTACTATATTTATCCGGACGGCGTCTGCAGCCGCGACGTGACCGGGTGGTGGCCGGATCCCGTGCACCGGGTCGACCAGGAAACCATCTTTCTCAGCGAACCCGGGACCCGGCCTGAGGATAACTGCGATCTGGCGGCGCTGAGTCTCGTCAACCTCAAGGGTGAAACCAAGACCTACTCGTGGGAAAACGGTTTTCCTACCCTGGATCTGGCGGACCCGGTGATTCAGATGGTCAATCTGAAATCGCGCTACAAACCGTGGATCATCGTCAAACCGGGCTCTAAAATCCGCACCTTCAAGGGGGAGGTGCGCAAGGAGTTCTCGCATTTCCCCTGGTGGAATCATTGGCCGGTCGCGCGGATTTCCAGTGACGGCCGCTATGCCATGGCACCCGACCAGGCGGCTCATTCATCGCTCACTGCGATTCATCAACCTGTTGGCGCTTTTCTTTACGGCACGACGAATCTGTCAGCGGCGGACATGCTGCCCGTGGCCAAGGCCTGGATTCATCCGCCAGCCATCAAACTCAACAGCACCGCATTTTCCAGCGACGGCTACAACCAAGACCAACGGGCATATCAGTTGAAGCGGGGCGATCCTGATCGTGATCTCGATATGGAATTCACCGGCAGCGCCGAATCGCCCGTGTTGAATCCGGCACTGGTGATCCAAGGCTGGGGCGAGCATGAAGCCGCACTCAAACTTGACGGCATCGAGGTTCCGCGAGGGAAGGATTTCCGCTACGGTTTCCGCCGTACGCTTGACGGCACCGACCTGATCGTCTGGATCAAATGCAAGGCAGTGAAGCCAACGCTGTTCGTGTTATCGGCCATCAAACCCGGTTTTCTCCCCGCTGGGTGAAAAAGCAAATTCATGGCATTCAACCGACGATGAATTTCACCAACGATGAGCGGAGATTTATCACATGAACATTCACCTGCCCATTCACCTGCCCATTCACCTGTCCTTCGCCGGTCCGATCGTCCCGCCCGCGACGAACTCCGCCTTGGTCAGCGTCTGCCGCCGGTCGTCCTTGCCGTGGCTCACGTTGGCCGCCCATCTCACCACGCGCCGCACCACCGGACGGTAGTCCCAGCGGATGTGGGCGACCGACGGCTCGCACCAGGCGAAGTCCGAGTCGTCGTCGGTGCAGACCAGCGAAACGTCTTGCGGCACGCGCAGGCCCCGCTTGGCCAGATAGTGGAACGCCGCGTTGAAGAGAAACGATTCGTCGAGAATCAGCGCGGTCGGCGGCGTGGCACCGAACAGCGAGTCCAGCAGCGTCACGAATCCCGTCTTGCTCTCCTCCCAGTCCGGCAGGTTGAAGGGGCCCGTCGGAATGCCGTGGGCCGCCAACTCATCCAGAAACGCCCGCTCGGGGTGGCCCGGTTGCGGCAAGCGTCGCTGACGGCGACACACCAGCGAGATGCGCCGATGACCGAGCCCGATCAAGCGGCCAGTGGCAGCTGCGAAGGGCGGCGCCTTGTCCGGCCCTGCGGCGGCGATCGACACCCGCCCCCGACGACCGAACATGGCGAAGGCTGGCTTGGGTTGCCGGGAAAACCATTCCAGAATCTCGCGCGAGCCGGAGACCACCACCCAGGCATCCGCCTCGGTCCGGTTGACCAAGCGGGCGACGCACCCCACGTCCATGCCAAGCTCGACGAGCGTCTTCGTGACGTGGAATGGTAGATGCCCCGCCTCCACGAGCAGGTGGAACAGTTCGATCTTGTATTCCTCACTGAAATGATCGGTCACCAGGAGCGCCACCCGCATCGGACGCGCCACTATGCCCTCGGGCAGCTCGATCCGCCGTCTGCGGCCCGCGCCCTGGGGCACCAGCAACCCATCCCGCTCCAGAATCCGCAGCGCCGCTTCCACCGTGTCGCGCCCGACCCCCAATTCAGTCGCCAGACGCGAGCCCCCGGGCATCCGCCCGCCCCAGTCCCCGCGGCACAGCTCCGCCCGCAGGTATTCCCCCACCTGCTCGGCGGCCGTCAACACACGAAACTTTTCCATGCCCGGAGATCTCTCGGAAATCAGGACAAGTGGCGATGAAAAAATTTCTTGCGGGTTTCGGGGGGGCGGATAACTCGAACTTAATCACACTCGTTTCAGGCGAACGGCATAAAAAAATCCTCACCAACATGGATAAACCCGTTTCCAAAGATCCACATAGCAAGGGCTTCGCACTGGTGGTGACGCTTTCGCTGATGATCCTGTTGACGATCATTGCCGTGGGCTTGTTGAGCCTTTCCGCAGTAACCCTGCGCAGCTCATCGCAGGGAGTGGCTCAGGCAGAGGCACAGGCAAACGCCCGGCTGGCACTGATGCTGGCCATCGGCGAGTTGCAGAAGCAACTCGGCCCCGACCAGCGTGTATCGGCCAATGGAGCGATCCTCGCCACCACCACCGTCCAGCACCCGAACTCGGCGGGCGTGTGGAATTCCTGGCAGGCGGGGACCCGGGCAGCGGGAACGACAAGTCCGGACACCCCCAGCGAGCACCGGACGATCCTGGGGGCCGCGAACAATGGCATGTCCCCCACCTACGTGGCCCAGCGCGGCGACCATTTCCGTGCCTGGCTGGTTTCCCTGAGCCAAAACCAAGCTGCGGATATCTCATCGGCCAG
>NZ_JBIKBQ010000103.1:0-14810 GCF_058122085.1 Luteolibacter sp.
CCGCCCGAAAAGGCGCGTGCCTTATGTGAACGCTTCGAGATGCACTTCACTCCCAAACACGGCAGCTGGTTGAACATGGCCGAGATCGAGATCGGACTTCTGGGGCGGACCTGTCTGGATCGGAGGACCGGCTCGGCAGGGGAATTCACCAACGAAGTGAAAGCCTATCTCGCCCGGAAGAATGAGGAATCCAATTCGATCAAATGGCAGTTCACCAACGAAAAAGCCCGCATCAAACTCAAATCACTCTATCCAACAATTTGAATTTTACGCGACACTAGACGCCAGGCGTTTTGGAATGCGCGTGTTGCGGGAAGTCAAAGGTCAAGACGAGCGGTTCAGTCCCCGTGTTCTCGATTTCGACACCGCCGCGATTGAGCGCGGCCTGCGTGATGAAACCGATCTCAGGATAGAGTTCGCCAAGCTTCATATCCTGGTGATATCGCACTTCGAGTTTTCCAACCCGGCCGCTGCCGCGGTTCGTGTGGAACAACGCGGGGCTCTCCGGGCGGAAATTCGTCCTGGCGCCGGGTGCAACGGTGAGGCGGAGAATGGAGGCCTTTTGATCGCCGAGGATATCACCGTAAACAATCCACTTTGCGTCCACTCCGTCGGCGGCGAATTCTTCCGCAGTGATTGCCGGGCGGGAATTCTTCAGCACGAAGTCCGGATCCTGATTTGCTTTGAAGTCGAACGTGTCGACCAGGTATTCCCAGTCTTCGTGCTTGTCCTTCGGATAGTCCTGTTCCCGGCAGGCGTAAAACGCATCGGCTGCTCCGATCCTCCCATCAAGTGTCAGGTCCTCGGCCAGGAAATGCTCGTCCATCGTGACGTGCAACTCGTGGGTGCAAAGGTTAGTCGGCGAGTGCAGCACACCATTCGGCATCACGAAGCCGTTATCAATGTGCATCATCGTGTGCGGCGACAAGTGCCGCACGCCGTTGTACTCGCCCTGCCCCCAACGCTTCATGCAGGCAAGGAACTGGTCCTTTGTCACGAACGGGTAAAGGCCCATTGCCGTGGTGTGATAATGCGACGGACTGACTCCGGGATTGTCGAACGAATTGATGTCATAAACTTCCCACTTTGCCCAGTGAAGATGGTGCGGAATGGGGTTCAGATTGTCGAACTTCTTGGACACTATCGGCCAGGTGGCCTTGCCGAACAAGGCTTTCGAAAATGCCGTGATCTTTTCTCCCATGACAGCTTCCGGATTGGCCGCAATCAAATCCTGAAGTGAGATGAATTGCCCGTTCGGCGTGAGGACGTGGGCTTCTCCTTCACGAAAGGGTGCCTTTCCCGTGCGGGTATCGATGACGCCGGTCACAATCGGCACGGTGCAGCACATCCAAACTTCATCGAGACCCGTCCCATTCATGTAGTCCGGGTAGTACGATTTCGCATCCAGGCGAAGGCGCTTTCCCGGCGTGCAAAAGGTCCGGCCGGCATAGCGGTGCACAAGCTGCAGCACCCCGTCGTTCTGATGGAGGCAGTCATCGAGAATCGAATCCGATCCTCCATCGATTACCTCGTGTTGGGGGTATTCGTGTAGTTTATCCGCGAGAATTGAAGTCGAAGCAGCCATGGCAGATGGATCCTGAAGATTGGGTAGTAAAGTGGCGGCAGTATCAGAGCGCCTCGTCGACGGCGATCATCGCCTTGAGGATGGCATTCCAGGTGGCGGGGCTTTCGAGCACGGAGTTGTCGAACATGCAACCATCCCAACAGATGTGCTTGATTCCGCGTTCGGCGGCGCCTTGGAGCCAGTAGGTCGAGCATTTTGCGATGTCGAGACGACCGTTTGCGTCGTCGGCGGGACAATGGCGACCGGTTTTGTCATGGGAGCCAGTGCCGTGGACGGAGCCGTCGTTTTGGGCGACGTGGAAATCGATGGTCCATGGGCGGAGGGCATCGGTCATGATTTGATAAGCGGCCCAGAATTCCTCGTCGCTGTAGCCTTCCTTGAGGAGTGCGGCTTCCGGGGCGTTGTAGCCCATGAGGTAGAGGTAGGTGTGGGCGAGGTCAGCCTGAAATCCCACGACGCCAGGCATCGCGGTGGCTTCGAGGGTGTTCATCGCGGCTTTCCACGAGTGGAATCCGCCCCAGCAGATTTCTCCTTCCGCTGCGATGCGCTCGCCGTGTTGTTCGGCGACTTTTCCTGCCTCACGGAAGGTTTGCGCGACTTTTGCGGTGTTGCCCGTGATGTCTTTGGCGAAATCCGCGGTGCCGCCCGCGGTATCGACGCGGATGATTCCGGATTGGCGGACACCGTGCGCATTCAAAATTTTAGCAACACGGCAGGTCTTTTCGACGGCGAGGACGAAATTTTTGCGATCCTCATCGGAACCGAAGGCAGAGCCGCCGACCGTGCCCGGCCAGACGGGAGCGACGAGTGATCCGACCTTGAGGCCTGAGGCGGCAATCTTGTCGGCCATGGCTTTGATGGAATCTTCCGAGGCGTCCGGATCGGTGTGCGGATGGAAAACGAACAGGTCCACGCCATCGAACTTGCGGCCGTTGACCTCAGCGGCCGTGGTGAGTTCGAGCATGTGTTCGAGCGAGATGGGTGGGTGATCGGTGCCGGGTTCTTTGCCGACGAGACCGGGCCACATGGCGTTGTGTAGTTTCATGGTAAGTTGAGAGTTGAGGGTTGATCGTTGAGAGGGAAGAGAAAGAAGCGAGCTGTGCGAGAAGTTTGTTCGTTTTCAGCGTTTTCAGCGTTTTCAGTATTTCAGTATTTCAGTATTTCAGTATTTGCTTGATGCGCAGGCCGGGTTGCAGGAAAGAGCGGGGGACCCAGGTGGGGGAGAGGCGGAGCAGTCCGCCGGTGTCTTCAAGGTGGCCGTCGATGAGGGCTTTGAGGTTCGTGGACGTGGTGGACAGGTCGGCGGTGGTGAGAGGATTGCTCATGAGTCTTTGAAAGGTCGTGTGGATACGGCGGATGCGGTTTGATCTATCACGGGATGATCTGAACTTCTGATTTAGTGGCAAGCCTTGATTTGCCCCGGAACAAGAATGGATATGTCTCGGGAAATCACAGCAGGAATTTCCAGCTGACCGGCACCGTCACGCTGGCACCGGATTCGCCGATTAGCGTCACGGCTTCATCGCTAGCAGGACGGATCTTTGAAATCGCGCCGAAGTCCGGCCCAACGGCGGCCGCCGCTTGGATCGTTTTGAGCGAGACGATTTCATCGATTTTGAAATGGCGCGTCGTCGGAATTCCTTCCGCAGCCAGCAGGTCCTGCCGGGAGACATCCACGCCGTTGGCGAAATAGGAGCAGACCTCCTCAACGCCGAGTCGTCCGAGATGGCGGCTGTTCCACGGGGCCGCGGTCCGTCCGCCGTTGGAGAGCCAGAACATCGTCGCCGGGAAATCCGCCGGATTTTTCAGGGAAAACCAGACGTAGCCATCGAGCACGACTGCGGACCACGCGAAAGGTTGCTCCGGCGTGGCGGCTTCGTTGACCATCATCACGAGATCGTCGTTGCCGTGCCGCGCAGGGTATTTCGTGAGATCCGTGGTGCCACCCGCGGCGAGTGGCACTTCGCGCAAATCCGTGAATCGCGCACCCCCGGCCAGCGCTTGGGTTTCCCCGGTTGCGGGATTTGAAAATGCTCCGGGAAAGACCGACGCCCAGTGGAACGGACTCACCGTGACGCGCCCGGCGTTCTCGGGCAGTCCCGAGAGATCGAGGATCGGGTGGTTTCCATAATTGAAACGCCCGTCGAGACCTGAAATCCGGTGTTCGCAAAAAACGGCATGCTGTCCCGCGCGGGTGGAGAGGATTTTCTCGAAACGCCCGCCGGCGTCCATGGCGAGATGGAGCGAGCGATCGTCCGTCACGATCCGGGCCCACTCGCTGTTAGCCGGCTCGCCGTGCGGTGGTCCGTTCTCTTGTCCGCCGAAAGGGATGCAGAGGAAATCCCCGCGCAGCACCGAGAGCAGGGGAGGCACGTCCGGGAACTCCGCAGGCTTCCACGGCGCGAGCGCGTAGGGCGAGACGTCGCGGCCCGGCAGATGGAAAACCACCGGTGCGAGGTGGCCGCCGCGCGCGGTGACGTCCAGATCGAGCTCCGGAGTTGCTAGATGAAACGACGGTTCGCCGTGGACGAGGTGCATGGCCGGATCAGGCTTTGAGAAATCCGCGGGCTTTCAGGTTGTTGAGGCGGCGGGCGATGTCGCCCAGTCCGTCTGCCATCACCTCGGTATAGGTCTGGCCGTCGCGGGTATCGACGCCGTGGCCGGGCTCGAGCTGGCGTAGTTTTTCCAGCGCCTCATCCGTGTGGTCGAAGAGCTCCACGAACACGTGCCGCAGTTCGCCGGTTTTGGCCGCCGCGGCGAGCAGCGCGCCGATCCACCCGTCGTCCGTGGACAGGCAGCCACGCGTGGTCTTCGCGGAAGCATGAAAAGCACCTAACTCCCCGGCAGCCGCGATGCGGGCGATGAGCGCTTCGTTTTCAGGGATGGACAAGCCGGAATCGCCGCAATGCGCGGCATCCACCAGCAGCTTGAAGAATTTTTTCCCGAGCGCCTCGTTGGCCGCCTTCACGAACGACCAGCCGCGGTCGAGATTTGTGAAGGTCTTGAACTCGCCGGGCCGCAGGAACTCGATGCCCCAGTTTTCCACACACGATCCCGCGATGCCGGCTTCCTCGTAAACCCGCAGGTGGAGTTTCACGTTCTGGGCGACTGCCGCGTCGAATTCCGCACCGGTGCGGGGCTGATCCGCGCTCATCCACTCTTCGATGGAGGTCGAGGAAACGAAGCGGACGCCGTGGCTGATGGCGACCTTGACCGACGGCACCAACTGGGCGACCACCGCGTTTTCGTCAGCCGGATTCATCGGGTTCGCGCCGCCGACCATGATGATGAAGTGGACTTCCAGATCCAGCGCCTGGAGGCCTTGGACCATTTCCGCGACATCCGCCGCATCGGCAAAGGCGAAGTAGGAGATCTGCACGATGCTCATCTTGACCGGGGAAATCGCACAGAGCCCCCTCATCCCGGAGACGACCCGCAGCACGCCGTCGGCATCGCGGGGGAATTTGCCGTTCTCGTCGGGCAGCAGGCCGCCGACGAATTTGAGATGAGTCGGCACGACGCCGAGCTGGACATTGGTTTTGAGAACGATTCTGGCGGGCATGCGCGGAGTAAAATCGGAGGAATCCGCCGGGGGAAGTTTGAAATTCACCGATTCCGCCTCAAGCGGTCAGCCACAGCCCAAGGATTCGCGGGCGGAGGTCTGCGTCATGGCAGCGCCTTGATGAAAAGATCCTTGTAGTGAACCACGCTCTTCGGATCGTGCCCCTGAATCGCGATGATGCCTTCTCCCAGTTTGCGACCGGGCATGTTGGAGAGCTTCTTGGCCGGATCCCAGTCCTCGGGCTGCGTCCAATCGGTGGTCACCTTGCCGTTGATCGAGATGACGATGTGCCTGCCCTCGACCTTGATCGCATAGTCAAACCATTCGCCGTCTTTGTTAGGAGCGTTGTCCATCACGTCGGCGACGGCGTAGAGTCCGCCGGTCTTCTTGCGGTCGGTGTGGGTCGCGTTGACCTGGCACTCATAACCCGCGCTCGGCCAGCCTTTCTCTTGAAACCGGGTGTGGAAATAGATCCCACCGTTGGAGCCCTGTGTCGTTTTGACCTTCGCCTTGAACTCGAAGTTCTTGAACTTCGCATCGCCGTCCGCGCCCACGTAGAACAGGTGCGCGCGTCCTCCGCTGACGATGAGTTCGCCGTCCTTTGCGCTGAACACGCCGGCAGGTTGATTCTCGGTGGCGGCGTTGGACTTCCAGCCGCTCAGGTCCTTGCCGTTGAACATCGATGTCCAACCATCATCGGCGGTTGCGGTGGCGGTGCATAAGACGGTTGCCAATACGGAGAGTAATTTGAATTTCATGACGACGCAAAAGCTGGGGTGGGCTCTTGTGGCTGTCAAGGCACGTCCTCGCGCGGTTTCAATACTCCTCTTCCTCATCCCCCGGCACCGGCGGGATGATGTCCTCGCGCATCAGCAGGCGGCGGAGGTCGAGGTCGTCCAGCAAATCACCCGGCGTGTCGCGGACGATGGCGGCGTAAGGCGTGATCCGGTCGAGCTCGGCGATCGCGCAATGGACCATCGAGGAAATGATGTCGCTGTCGAATTTCTCGCGCTCGAAGAGATTGGTGATGCGGAAGACGAGGAACTCGCGGTCCAGGTCATACTCGAAGCCGCCGAGTGTTAGCGGCTTGTTGGCGCGGGCGAGGAGTTCAAGGACTTTGGACAAATGCTCTTCATCGAGATGGAGCGGCGACTCGGAAACGATGACCAGCGCGTTCAACTGCGGATACGCCTGCGCGATGAGATCGATCCGCGTGTGGTGGGCGTCGAAGCCGGCGCGGAGGACGTCGCGGCCCTCGACAAGTTCGCAATGCCAGCCGTTCTGGCCGAAGGCTTCTTCCACCGTGAGGATTTGTCGGGAATGGGTGCGCATGTGGTTTTCAGCCGTTGGGGCTGGCGGGAGATAGCCGTCCGAGCACGGCCTTGGCAAGCAAGCTCCGCCGGTCCGCGCGAATCGGCGTGAGCGAGAGATGGATACCCGAGGTTTTTTCGGGATCATGATGCAGGGTCAGCCGCGTGGATTTTTCGTCCACCTCCGCGTGGTGGATTTCCTGCCAGGTGACCAGCCGCATCCCGGCGGCGGGCCGGAAGAACGGGAAAATCTCGATCCCCAGCGGCGTTAGAATCAGGTAGGCGTGCCGCGTCAGCCGCACGGCCACGCGGGCCATGACGAGCGCGAGAACCAACGGCACCGCCGCCCACGCCGGATGCGGCAGCTCGGGATTGATGTCGCGGTAAATCGACGTCGCCAGCATCGTGATCCCGACGGATGCGGACACGGCCGCGGTCATCCAGAACAAGCCGGCCTGCCCGGACCGCGTGAATCGCAGTTCTTTCTCGGGAGATTGAATCGTGGCCGCCATGGTCTGGCGGTTAGTCCGTCATCGCCATCACGGCGCGTTCCGCCTCGGTGAGCTCCGTTTCGAAACTGGTGAGGTCGAAGCCGCGCTCCTCAAGGACCGACGCGCTCTCGCAGGAACCGATCAGGGCGACCATTCGCTCCAGCCCGAAAAGCGAAGCGCCTCCCTTGCAGCGATGCAGGTCGTCCCGAATTTGTTTGAAATTTCCCTCTTCCAGCAGCGCCATCCAACCGGTCATCTGGCGGCGGGTGTCGTTGAAATAATCGAACGCCAGCTCGCGCAGCCCTGCCAAATCGCCGTGGGCCATTTTCAGAAAGTTCGCCGGGTTCATGGGTGCTGGATCGCTGTTCACTGCGGGCAGTCTGTGTCAAAGTCAGGCCGGTTCAGAAGTCAAAAATCGCGTAGTGTTCAAACGCTCAATCTGACTGCCGGAGTTCCGCTTCCAGTTGCTTCACCAGCTCGTCCCTGCCGGTCGCTTTCGCCAGGTCAAGCCGCAGTCGAAGGGCTTGGGGGTGTCTCAGTTCGTCATGATCCATCGCGCCGATCCACTCGCCGGCCGCCGGGTAGTCGCCGATGGCAAACGCTCCTTCCGCCTGCGCCAAAAGCGACGGCGCCTCGCCGTCCAGCGGCTTTTCCCGGAAAACCGCGAATTTGGCGTGCTCGGGCAAATCTTCCGGCACCTGGGGTCCGGCCACTTGCTCAAGATACACGAAATCATCGCCGTCCTTCCGCTGTCGCCAGTGGTTCAGCGAAATCACCGTCACCAAGCCGAGAATCGCGAACGACGCCTCCATGAAAAATGGCGTCGTCATGATCCCGATCATCGTTCCCACCCACTCGCCCAGAAGGCCGGGCAGCAGCCGCCAACCCATCAAAAGGCCCGTCACCACCACGGTCAGCACCACCAGAATGCTCACTCCGATGGCGACTTGCTTCACCCGTTCGTCCTTCGTCCGCTCCATTTGCGGCGGCAACTTAGTCATGGCGAATCGAAAACCCAATCCTCTAAATTCATAAAATATTTCGTAAAGCTTGATTATTTTGAAAAATTAACCACGTTTGCGCCGTCGTGTTCGGGATTTTCAAAATGAAAGCGCTGTTGATCGGGATGTTCCTCGCATCCCCGGCCTTCGCGGTGTGGACATTCCGCAGCTCGGAAGCGCCTGTTCCCAAGCGGGAAGTGCGCGCGGTTCCCTTCAATCCGGCGGTTCCGCGGCCGGAAGCTGTCGTCCGCGTGCCGGTGGAAGTGATCGCCAAGGGCAGCGCCCCGCAGTTGGTCTATGTCGAAGTCGGCAGCCAGGCGGTCCCAGAGCCGGGAATGTTTTCCCTGCTCGCCCTGACCACGCTTCTCCTCGTCTTCCGCCGCCAACGCGGATAGGCCGGGTGAAACTCTCTCGGATTGCTCTTGGCTCCCGGCCCGCCGCTGCCTAAACCCCGGGCATGCGGCTTTTTGACACGCTCACCCGGACCGAACGCGAGCTCCGCCCCATCGACGGCTCGACCTTCCGATTTTACTGCTGCGGACCGACCGTTTACGGCCCCGCGCACATCGGCAACTTCCGCACCTTCGTGCTGCAGGACGTGTTGCGCCGCACCTTGGAAACCGGCGGCATCCGCACGCTCCATGTCCGGAACATCACCGACGTGGACGACAAAACCATCCGCGATTCCCAAAAAGCCGGCAAGTCGCTCAAGGAATTCACCGCCGGGTGGACGGCGAAATTCCACGCCGATTGCGAGAAACTCGGCCTGCTCCCGCCGCACATCGAGCCGAGCGCCGTCGAACACATCCCGCAGCAGATCGCGATGATCGAGACGCTGGTGAAGAAAGGCCACGCCTACGCCTCGGACGACGGCTCGGTGTATTTCAAAATCTCCTCCTTTCCCGGCTACGGCCGCCTGTCCCGCCTCGACCAGCGCGAGCTCGACATCGGCAAAACCCAGAACGCCCGCTCCAGCTCCGACGAATACGAAAAAGACAGCCTCTCCGACTTCGTGCTTTGGAAAGGCCGCAAGCCCGAGGACGGCGACAATTTCTGGCCCTCGCCGTGGGGCGAAGGCCGCCCTGGCTGGCATCTCGAATGCTCGGCGATGATCCAGGAATACCTCGGCGAGTCGTTCGACCTCCACTCCGGCGGCGTCGATCTGGTCTTCCCGCACCACGAAAACGAAATCGCCCAGAGCGAGTGCGCCTGCGGCGGCCACTTCGCCGCGCACTGGTTCCACATCACCCACCTCCTCGTCGATGGCGGGAAAATGTCCAAGTCGCTCGGCAATCTCTACACGCTCGAAGACCTCGCCGCCCGCGGATTCTCGGCGATGGAAGTCCGCTACGTCCTGATCGGCGCGCACTACCGCAAGCCGCTCAATTTCACTCTCGATTCGCTATCCGCCGCCCGCGAGGCGCTCGCGAAACTCGCCAAAGGCGCCCGCCAGCTCGCCTCGAAAATCGAGCCCGGCACCCTGATCACCAGCGCGGACTTCGGCCCGTTCCAAGCCGCGTGGGACAGCCTGAACCACGACATCAACACCCCCGGCGCGCTCGGCGGCATGTTCACCGGCCTGCGCGAAGCCGCCAATCTATCCGGCCCGGAAGCCGCCGCCGCGCTCGCCGGACTCAACCGCCTCCTGCGCGCCCTCGGCCTCACCCTGCCGGAGGAAGTCCATCAGGATGCCAGCGAGATTCCTGAGTCGATCAAAACTCTAGCCGAAGATCGCTGGCAAGCCCGCCTCGCGAAGAACTGGGCCGAGTCCGACACCCTCCGCGGCCAACTCGCCGAGCAAGGTTGGCTCGTCAAGGACGGCAAGGACAGCTACACGCTGGAGCCCGATGCCGGTTAGAATGCGTCCTTCACATGGTTGATTCGCGGCCGTTCGCCCTCCTCGACATAAACCTCGATGACATCAAACCGCCACGGCAAGTCGCGCGTGCCGAGGCGTTTGAGCCAGGAATTCGCGCCGCGCTCGATCAAGGCTTGCTTGTCTTTTCCCACCGCATCGAGGCCGCGGATTTTGCTGCCTTCGCGGCGGGTTTTCACTTCCACAAACAGCAGTAGCTTGCGATCCCGCGCGACGATGTCCACCTCGCCGCGTCGCGGTCCGCGGTAGTTTTTCGCAAGGATCTTACAGCCCTGGGATCGCAGCCAGGCGGCGGCGACCTGCTCGCCGTAGTTGCCTACCCAGATCCGGTCGCGCGGCTGGCCGTCAGCCGCCGTCAAGCGGCAGGGCGAGTTGAGCGACCGGCTGAAACGAGAGACGATGGTGGCAACAAGGGCCGTGAATCCGTAGCGCTTCAAGATGCCCTTTGGTGCCATATCCTTGGTGTTTCGCAAAGCCGAATTGGGGAAACTCCCGGTCGAGCTCGCGCATGATCCGGTCGCGGGTGACTTTCGCGATGATGCTCGCCGCGGCGATGGAGAGCGAAAGCCCGTCGCCTTTGACGATTCCGTCGTGGCCGAAGGGGAAATCCCTGACCGGCAGGCCGTCGATCAAACAATGATCCGGTGCCGGGCGCAGGGCTTCGGCGGCGCGCCGCATCGCCAGATGGGTGGCTCGTAGAATGTTGAGCCGGTCGATTTCCTCGCGGTCGGCGGTGGCGACGGTCCAATGAATCGCCCAGTCCGTCGTGAGTCGCTCGTAAAGCAGCTCGCGCTTGGGCGCGCTGATTTTTTTAGAATCGTCGAGACCGGGGCAGGTGAAGCCTTCAGGTAGAATCACCGCGGCCGCTGCCACCGGACCGGCAAGCGGTCCTCGTCCCGCCTCGTCGATGCCCGCGATCCGGCAAAAGCCGCAGGCTTTCAGGGCGATTTCAAGCGATAAGTCCGGCATTGCGGATCAGAACCGGTTGAATCGCTCGCGCGTCGTCAATTGGGAATTGCTGATCGTGGCGAAAAGCTGGGTGGCGAAGACCATGCCGTCGCTGTCCGTCACCGTTGCCACGCCGGTGTGGGTCCAGGATTGGCGCATGTTGAATTCGTGGTTCTTGGAACCCGCCCAAAGATTGACGATCCCTGGAGCGAGGTTTTTTCCGGAGCTCGTGGCCGCCACATTTTCGCTGACACTCTGCATTTGGTAGAGCTCGCGAGCCTCCAGCGCGCGTCCCTCGAAGCCGAAATGACTGACATTTTTTCCGCGAATTTTGAAGCTTCCGCGATGCTGGTGCAGGTATTTGCAGTGTTCCTGTGCAAGGCGGTCGAGCCCGGCGTGGCGCTGGAGAACCGACGCGCCGTGCCTGCTGCGGTAGGCGTTCACCTCTTGAAAAAGCTGTCCGGAGAGTGAGGATTCAGGGCGAATCGATGCCGATACTTGCGAATCGGTCGGTTGCATTTGAGGCGCGCAGGATACCAAGCCTACAACGCCAGCGACCGTGATCAGTTGGATGAGGAGGTGTGTTTTCATGTGAGGTTTACTTAGCCATTCAATCTTAAATATTTCGCTGAATGTAAAGATATTTTAGAAATCAGACGGCTGTTCTTGGGTTTATTGTCGTTGAAATTCCAAGCAATTCATTCAGCTGCCCCCGACTCACCCGCGCGGGTGGAACTGCTTGTGCACCGTCTTCAAGCGCTGGCGGTCCACGTGGGTGTAGATCTGGGTGGTGGATATATCGGCGTGGCCCAGCAGTTCCTGGATCACCCGCAGGTCCGCGCCGCCTTCCAGCAGGTGGGTCGCGAACGAGTGGCGCAGCAGGTGTGGATAGATGTTCTGGTCGATGCCGGCGAACTTGGCGCGCTCCTTGACGATCTGGCGGACCCGGTCGGGGGAGAGCGCGGTGCCCCGGACGCTGATGAAAATGTGCGATGACGTCTTCTTTGTGACCAGGCCCGGCCGCTCGTTGGCCAGATAGTTGGAAATCGCCTCGCGCGCCTTGTTGCCGACGCGGACGATCCGCGTCTTGCCGCCTTTACCGGTGATCCGCAGGAATCCTTCCTCGAAGTCCATCAACTCCAGTCGCGCCTTGCACAGCTCCGACAGCCGCAGGCCGGAGGAATAGAACAGCTCGAGAATCGCCAGGTCCCGCCGGCCTAATGGAAGTGACGGGTCGATGGATTCCATCAATTGCACCAACTCGGACGCGTGCAGGGTTTCCGGCAGCGTCTGGTCCGGCCTTGGCGCGAGCAGCGGCTCGGCCGGGTCCATCTCCAGCTTGTCCTTCATCACCAGCCAGCGGAAAAACACTTTCAGATGCACCGTGGTGATCCGCAGCGAGGCCGCGTTCAGCCCGTTTGTTTTCCGGTCGCAGAGAAACGCGGCGAGCTCATCGGTGCCGAGGTCGCGCAGGGAAGTGGTCCGCGATTTCATCCAGCCGGCCAAGGCATCAAGGGTCTGGCGGACCGATAACTGATACGCTGCGGACAGCCCGCGCTCGGTCGCCAGATAGCGGATAAAATGATCACAGCTTGCTTCCATCGGCGAAACCCGAGACTGACTCGTCCGCGGATTCCCGGCAAACGCAAAAAAATGTCAGACAAGACACTTTCCGGGTTTTTTTCCCCCAGTCCGCCCTTGGATTTCCTCATCATGCTTTCATTTCACAAGCTCGCCCTCGCCGCCACCTTGGCGGCTCCGCTCCTTCAATCCAGGGCATTTGCCAAAGCCGATCCCCAAGTCGAGGCCGCCGTCCAGGCGGTGTATCCCGCGCCGGTCCGGATTCACGTCGTCGCCGAGGACGGTGGCGACGGGCGGATGCAAAAACGCCGCGCGAGCGGCTCCGGAACGATCATTTCCCCGGACGGCTACATCCTCACCAATCACCACGTGGCGGGCCGGGCGACACGGATCACCGTTCGTCTGGCAGACAGGCAGGAACTCCGGGCCACACTCGTCGGCTCCGATCTGCTGGCCGATCTCGCCGTGCTCAAGATCGACAAGAAGGATCTCCGTGATCCCGCGGCAGCCCTGCCGGTGGCGAAGTTCGGCGACAGCTCCACGCTCGAAGTCGGCGATACGGTTCTCGCCATGGGCAGCCCTGCCGGACTTTCCCAGTCCGTCACCCAGGGCATCGTGGCGAACACCGAGATGATCGCGCCCGGCGGCTCGACGGCGAGGCGGTGGGTGAGTTGGTGCGCTGGATCGGCCATGACGCGGTGATTTTCCCGGGAAATTCCGGTGGTCCTCTGGTCAACCTCAAGGGCGAGATCATCGGGGTGAATGAAGTGGGCATCGGCAGCCTCGGTGGTGCCATTCCTTCCAATCTCGCCCGCAAGGTTTCGGACGAACTGATCGCCAGCGGTCACGTCGAGCGCAGCTGGGTCGGTCTGGGCGCACAGCCCTTGCTGAAGACCGTGGACTCCAAATCAGGCGTCCTCGTCGGCGGGGGGATCAGCCAGTCACCTGCGGAAAAGGCCGGCCTGCAAGCCGGTGATTTCGTCACCCGCTGCAACGGCGTCGAAATCGCATCGTCCCGCTCGCCGGAGGATATTCCGGTTCTCAACCGGATTTTGCTCGAGTCTCCGATCGGCTCGGTCATCGCCATGGAAGGCCTCCGCGATGGCAAGCCGATGACCTCGAGTGTCACCGGCATCAGGCGCGAACCCGCCGAGCCCCGCGAAAAGGAATTGCTCTCATGGGCCATCACCGCCCGGGATTTGACCGAGCTGAACGCCAAGGAACTCCTGCGTGACGACAACAAGGCGGTCATCGTGCAGAGCCTCCGCCGGGGTGGTGCCGCGGCGACCTCCAAGCCGGCCATTTCACCCGGCGACCTGATCCTCGAAGTTTCCGGCAACCCCACTCCCAACATCGACGCGCTCGTCCGCGTGAGCAATGAAATCACCGCCGGCAAGACCGAGCCCGTGCCGGTTCTCGTGTCCTATGAGCGCGACGGCCGCAGCTATCTGACCGTCGTGAAAATCGGCCCCGAGCCGGAATCCGACAAACCCGGCCCGGTGAAAAAGGCATGGATCGGCATCGATACCCAGGTGATCTCCGCGGACCTCGCCGAGGCGCTCGGCATTCCCGGCTCCAAAGGCGTCCGCATCACGCAGGTCCATCCCGGAACCAGCGCCGAGAAGTCGGGGCTCAAAACCGGCGACCTGCTCCTGAAACTCGACGGCACCGTGATCCCGACCTCGCGGCCCGAGGATTCGGACGTTTTCGCCTCGCTCATCCGCCAGTATCGCATCGGCACGGAAGCCACGCTTTTCGTCCGCCGGGGCAAGCAGGACCTCGTCGTCAAAGTGCCGTTGGATGCCAGCCCGGAAGGGACTTCCGAGCTCGCGTCGCACGATTGCGAGACCTTGGAATTCAACTCCCGCGACCTCGGCCAGGCCGACCGGGTCAGCAGGAAGCTGCCGGACGGTTTCAAGGGCGTGCTCATCACCGCCGTCACGCCAGCAGCGTGGGGGGCTCTCGGCGGGCTTTCCGCGGGTGACATCCTCGTCTCCATCGACGGAAAACCGGTCGAATCGATCGAAGTTCTCAAACCGGTTCTTGCCGATCTTGAGAAAAACCGCCGGAGTCCCATCGTCCTGTTTGTCCGCCGCGGCATCAGCACCCGCTATATCGAACTCGAACCGACCTGGTAATAGACCATCACCCGCCATCACCTCATGAAATCCCGACTCCTCTCACTCTCCGCCCTCCTCGCCGCCCCGCTCGCCTTTGCCGCCGAAGGGCACGGCGGATTTTTGCACGGGTCATCGGCGGGGTGAGGTGATGGTGGCGAAGGCGTGGCGGTTGTTGAAGCGGCGCATGTCGTCATGGAAGTCCTTCAACGTCGATTGCCGCTTGTTTTTGCGCCCACGCCGCCAGTCGTAGTAGATTCCCATCGCACAGCGGCGCAGGATGCCCAGCACCAGCAACCCGTTGCGGTTGCGCACCCGGCTGGCATCTTCCGCCGCAGT
>NZ_JBIKBQ010000104.1:0-14776 GCF_058122085.1 Luteolibacter sp.
ACGGCGGGCGCACTCGATGAGGGTGTAGATGATGGCGCTGCGCTGGCCGGTGGCCTCGCCGCCGATGAAGAGCCAGTTCTTTTTGCCGATGGCGGTGGGGCGGATGCCGTTCTCGATCCAGTTGTTGTCGATCTCGAGTTGCCGCGAATCGCACAATTTGAATTCAATTCCAAACAGGCGATGTCGGAACATCGCCCGATCAACCAGCACCAATCCATTTTAACGTTTTAACGGAAAAAAATCCTCTTCCTCGTGAAATCCGGTGGGAGCATTGGCGTGGGTGTCTGAATGCCTTCGGCGCGGATGTTTGCGAGCAGTTGGGATTTCATCAGTGAGCGAGCAGCCTTGTGCGGATCGAGAGCGGATGCCACGCTCGCGTCATGCCTACCGTGTATGTTTACCAGAAATGCAGCACCTGCCGCGACGCGCTCAAATGGCTCGACGCCCGCGGCATCCTCCATCATGCGAAGGCGATCCGTGAAACCCCGCCCACCCCTGCCGAGCTGGCGGTGGCGCTCAAAGCCTTGGGCGGCGATCTGCGGAAAATTTTCAACACGTCCGGCATGGACTACCGCGCGCTCGGCCTCAAGAACCGTTTGCCGGCGATGAGCCAGAGCGAGGCCTGCGATCTGCTTTCGCAAAACGGCAATCTGGTGAAGCGGCCGTTTCTCATCGGCAAGGACAAGGTGCTCCTCGGCTTCAAGCAACCGGACTGGGAGAAAGCCTTCCGGACCGAGTGACGCCCTGTCGGCTGCACAGCAAAGCATCTACGGTTGGCCGCCGGGTTTGATTGGCGGAAGCACGGATCCCGCCAGATTGAGTCGGATTGGAAACGGTGAAAAGTTCAGGACGCGGGTGGAACCCATCGGGAAGGCATCCTCGCCGTCTTCAAAAGCGACGATCCGGTAAATGATGTCGTCTTCGCCATCGGTTGGAATCAAAACCAAGGCCTGTTTGAGGCATCGGAGAAGTCACTGGTGTAAAGCGGCACCGGGATTTTCGCGCCGTCACCTCCGGATGCCAGCACGGCAGTCGCGTTGTTGCGGTGTTCGAAACACAGGGTGCGGAAGGAAATTTCCGTTCCGGGAGTGTCGTCCGCCATCGCGCGGAGCGAAATGACACCGATGAAAGCCACGAAAGCCGCGGCTGCCAAGTTGGGCGATTGTCAACGCGATGCCGTCGTTGTCCGCCGCTTGATTGACGGCGGTCCTGTCGATGGCAGCCTGAAGCGCTCCTTTCAAGTTGAGGGTGTCAGATTCCGCGCCGATTCCCCGGTTGATGAAATCCGCCAGAGAGAGGAACGGTCCGCGAATGCGCACTTCCTTGGTGATTTCCTTGGCTAGGGTGGCGATTTCCGCATCGCTGAGGGAACGGTATCCCTCCCAGCGCTGCTCTCTGCTTGCGATCACTTGAGTGTCGATATTTTTGCCGGTGGGTCGGCGCACTCGGGGCATCGCCGAGCGTCCGGGCACCCCGCCATCGGTTCCCGCCTGAGTCTCAATGTCCGCTTGGCGCAAGCCGGACAACACGGCGATCCAAGCGTCTTCGGAGGTGCTGTTGACATTGAACCCGCCTTGAAGCAGCAATGAGGCGGCAACGCTGTCTTGAGGAGTCGGGCCGGTCTGAATTACGGACGGACCCGCGGATGAGCCCGGGTTGTAGGGAGTGCAGCGCTGGTTGGGTAGCCGTGAGGTTCCCGCGAAAAAATCGGTCATCACAGACGGTGAAAATCTCGCGCGACCAGGCGCTCACTTGGCCGGACTCCGACGCCCGGCTCTGTGATTCACGCCCGTGCTTTGGCCACTCCTGCCTTGCAGTCGCGAGTCCCCGTCACCTCGGAGTTCCATACGAGGGAAAAGGGTCGATGCTCTATCTCAGGTTGCCCCTCGCCGAGTGGTTCAAATAAAGGCCACGGCGAATGGCCCACGCGCTCTGTGAAATGATTTCCCAAAGTCCTGCGGGCGATCGGCAGATGATGAACCACATCCATCCGCCACCTTGAGTCCTCCGCAGGCGTGCTGGCGGATGGAATCCCGAGCCCGGCGCACGTCGCCGGATTTCCGGTAGGCCGCACAGGTCGAGTCGCGCTCGACCACTCCTTGCCGAGCATGTCCGCAGTCAGGTCGAGAAACGTGGTGCCCGCTTGGCTGGCCAGGGCCAACGCGAGCCGTCGATCAAGCGCCGCAATATTCCTGGAGCTTTGGATTTCCTAAAGACTCGGCGCGCGGAAATACGGCCATCACGATGAGACGGGCGCCCGGCGTCTTTTCGCGGATGATTCTGCAAATCTCGAGCACCCCGGCGGCGATTTCCGCAGGGGTGTTGGCGCGGGAGTTCGCGGTGGCCGTCTATCACGCAGGAGCTGCGGGAGGAGGTGATGAGAGGCGACGCGGCAGGATCCGTGTCGGTGTGGCAGCGGATTTTTTCGGCTGGCGCTTGGGCTGCCACCTGGCTTCGCTCGGCGAATCAAACTGACATCCGGCGACGCCAGGCCGCGTCGCCGGATGCGTGCGATCAGACGGACTTCGGCATGGCGACCCACGCGCCGTCATTCTCATTGCTCTTGATGCATGTTTCGATGAAGGCGAGACCCATCCATCCGTCGTCAACGGTGGCGTATTTGCTTCCGTCGGTGGCGAATTTCTCACCGGCTTTCCATTTCCTGACGTCTGCTTCGAAGCAGCGGTGGAGACGGGCGAAGGCGTCGTGAAACGCCTCCGGATGGCCGGCGGGAATCGTCGGCTCCGCCATCAGATCGGCAGGGATGTCGTCCGGCAGGAAGCCGTCGCCCGCGGTGACCGCACCGCGCCAATAGACCCGGTCCGGTTGGTTGGGCAGATGCACGGTCAGACGCTCGGGATCCTCCTGGCGCCAACGCAAGGTGCCTTTGGTGCCGGAAACATCGATGCCGAGATCGTTCTTGTGACCGATGCAAATCTGCGAGGCGCGGACCAACGCCTTGCCGCCATTGCTGAGCTTGCAGTAGATGGTGAAGTGGTCGTCGAGCGCGCGCCCTTCGACGAAGGTTTCCATTTGTGCGGAAACCTCGGTGATTTCGAGGCCGGTGACGTAGCGCAACTGCATGAGGGCGTGGGTGCCGATATCGCCGCCGCAGCCGGAGCCGCCCGCACGTTTGGGATCGACGCGCCAGCTGGCCTGCTGTTGGCCGGTGGCTTCCAGCTTGGAAGCGAGCCAGCCTTGAATGTAGTAACTGTCCACCCAGCGGACGTCGCCTAACAATCCACTCTCGACAATGTAGCGGCTGAAGCGGGTGGTCCAGTGGCCGAGGTAGGTGTGGGCCACAGCGAAGGGCACACCAAGTTCGCGGGAGGTTTTCACCAACTCGTCCGCTTCAGTGAGGTTGAGGCAAAGCGGCTTCTCACAGAACACCGCGATGCCGGCCTTCATCGCCTTCATCGCTGGATCGAAGTGGACGAAGTTAGGCGTGACGATGAGGATGTAGTCGAGCTTCTCGTCGTCGGGCAAGCTCGCGTTGGCGGCGATCATTTCGTCGTAGGACGCATAGCCCTTGATCGGATAGGCCCAGTTGGCGGCTTCCTCGAGCGCGATCGCGGGATCAGGGAAAAGCGCACCTGCGACGATCCGGCGGGTGCCGTCCATGTGAATGGCTTTCTGATGGGGATTCACGATGAAGGCACCCTTGCCTCCTCCGACCAGACCGATGTTGAGGGGTTTGTTGGACATGATGGTATTGGTTGTTTTGGTTGTATGTTTTGGTTTTAAAAAAAATGCTTATTTCCCCTGCCACTCGCCGAAATTGCGGAATTTCGTGTAGCGCTCGTTGAGGAGCTGCTCGGTGGAGAGTTTTGACAGCTCCTCGATGTGGGAAAGAACCTTGTCGCGGAAGGCTTCGGCCGTGGCTTGGTGGTCGTGGTGGGCGCCGCCGGTGGGCTCGGCGATCACGTCATCGATGAGGCCAAGTTTCATGAGATCGGGCGCGACCAATTTCATGGCTTCAGCGGCCTCGGGAGCGTGCTTGCGGTGTTTCCAAAGAATCGCCGCGCATCCTTCCGGACTGATGACCGAGTAGTAAGCGTTCTCCATCATGATCACCCGGTCGGCGACGCCGATGCCGAGAGCCCCGCCCGAGCCGCCCTCGCCGAGGACGATGGCGATGACCGGCACCTTGAGCAGCATCATTTCGCGGAGGTTGAAAGCGATGGCTTCGGCGATGTTGCGTTCTTCCGCGCCGATCCCGGGAAAGGCGCCCGGCGTGTCGATCATGGTGATGACCGGCAGGCCGAATTTTTCGGCGGTTTTCATCAGACGCAGGGCTTTGCGGTAGCCTTCGGGATGGGCGCTGCCGAAGTTGCGCTTGAGGTTTTCCTTGGTGTCGCGGCCCTTCTGGTGGCCGATAATGACCACGCGCTTACCGCCGATGCGCGCGAATCCGCCGGGCATCGACGCGTCGTCGCCGATGTGGCGATCCCCGTGGAGTTCGCAGAAATCCGTGAAAGCGAGGGAGACGTAGTCGAGCATGAACGGACGGTTCGTGTGACGGGCGATCTGGACTCGCTGCCACGGGGTTAGGTTTTTGTAAATCCCGACCCGCGTTTCGGCAAGTTTCGTCTCCATGATGGAGATTTCGTCCGACAGGTCGATGTTCTGGGACGCGGACTTGGTGCGAAGTTTCTCGAGTTCGCGTTCGAGTTCGGCGGCGGGTTTTTCGAATTCGAGGAGCTGCATGGTGGAGGTCGGAAGATTCAGGATTCAGGGAGCAAGATGCAAGACCAGAGATAAATCCGTCAATCGAGGGCCTTTCGGAGCACTGCGAGGTAAGCCTTCCGCGAGAGTTCGTAGCCGCCGAACTGGCGGAGGTGGCTGGTCATCCATTGCGTGTCCAACAAGCTGAATTCCTTTTCCCTCAAACGTTCCACGAGGGCGACCAGCGCGATTTTCGACGCGTCCGTCTTGAGCGAAAACATGCTTTCGCCGAAAAAAACGCCGGGCAGCGCGACGCCGTAGAGCCCGCCTTGCAAGCCGTCCGCATCCCAGCACTCGACCGAATGGGCGTGGCCGGCGGCGTGGAGCGCGCAGTAGCTATCGAGGATCACCTCGTCGATCCACGTTTCCTCGCGTGCCGCGCAGCCGAGCATGACCTCGCGGAACGCGGTGTCCCAGCGGACTTCGAACGGCTTGCGCTTCAGGCTTTTGGCCAGCCCGTGCGGGATGTGGAACCGCTCGTCCAGCGGGATCAGGCCGCGGCGCTCGGGCGAAAACCATAGGATCTCGCCGTCCTCCGCCATCGGGAACACGCCTTGCGCATAGGCCTCCAACAGGATTTCCGGCGGAATGATCTTCGACATGCGAAGCGGGCGGGTTAGTCGGCGGCGTGACCGATGATCGTCGCGAAGGCGTTGTGGTCGTGGATACTCTCGTGGTTCACCGCCTTGACGGTGAAGGAGGAAACCCGCTTGTCGGCGCGCAGCAGGGCGGCGGCATTCCGAACGACGTCCTCGACGAACACCGGATTGTCATAAGCCTGCATCGTGACGAAGCGCTCGTCGGTGCGCTTGAGCAGGGCGTAAACCGGAGCGGAACCGGACTTCTCGGCGACCTCGATGAGGTCCTCGATGAGGATCAGCTCCCAGCCGCCTTTTTTCGCCATCGGGCGGACTTCCAGCGTGACGTAGCCGCGCTGGTTGTGCGCGCCGTATTCGCTGATTTCCTTGCTGCACGGGCACAGCGTGGTGACGGGGACGGTGACGCAAAGGACGAAATCATCGACTGTTCCATTAGAGGTTCCTTTGAAAACACAGTCGCAACCGACCTTGGCGGGCGAACCGGAGACGGGAGCCTTTTTAGTGACAAAATAAGTGAACGCCACCTCGATGTGCGCTTCCTCGGCATCAAGGCGCTTTTTCAAATCGTGGAGGATGTCCGGTAGCGTGCGCATCGTCACCTCGCCCTCGTGCTTGCTCAGCACTTCCAGGAAACGGCTCATGTGGGTGCCCTTGAAATGATGCGGCAGGTGCACCGACATCGAGATTTTCGCGACGGTGGGGAACGCCTTCCCGTCCTGATCGAGGACCTGGATCGGATAGCGCAAATCGGAAACGCCGACCTGGTCGATCGCGATGCCGCGGGTGTCCGGGGTCGCCTGGATGTCGGGCAATGAAGATGTCTGTTTGGCCATGATTCAGAGAGATTTTTCGTATTCCGCCCACGACGAGGACGTTTCCCAGACACGCACGCGGACAAGCCGGACGCCGGGCTGGAGCGGATAGCGGGTATCGGTGCGCGCGGCGTACGCCGCAAGGGCATTTTCCGTGTGGTCGAAAATCGTGCGCGCCATCAACTCGGTCGTCGGGTCCTGGTTTTCAAAACCGATCACCCGCTCGCCGTAGCGGGCCTTGAAGTCCGCGTAAGCGGGATCCGCCGTGTTCATGCACATGGCATGGTCGAAGGTTTCAAGCCACTCGCCGACGGCATCCTTGATGATCTTGAAATCACAAACCATCTCGTGATCATCGAGCTCGTCGGACTCGATCACGAACTCGACCTTGCGGGTGTGGCCATGCGGGAACCGGCACTTGTCCGGGTGCTTGGTGAGCATGTGGCCGTTCTCCACTTCGAGGGATTTGCAGATGCGATAGGGCATGGGAAAAGTGGTTCAGTCGAGCGTCGGCAACGTCGGTGTCTGCTCATAGCGCGTGGGATCCGGCAGGCCGGCGAGAATAAACGCCTCGCGCCGCTCGACGCAAGTCCCGCAGACGCCGCAGTGGACTTCCCCGCCTTTGTAACACGACCAGGTCTCCGAGAAGTCGATACCGAGCTCCACGCCGCGGCGGGCGATCGCCGTCTTGTCCATGGCGATGAACGGCCGCAGCAGCTGGATTTTCGCGTAAGTCCCCTCGCCCATCGCGGTCGCCATCGCCTGCATGAACGGCTCGCGACAGTCCGGATAGATCGCATGGTCGCCCGAGTGCGCGGCGATCACCAAGCCCCCGGCGCCGATGCTTTCCGCGTAGCCGGTGGCGATGGCGAGCATGATGCCGTTGCGGAACGGGACGACGGTTTGCTTCATCGACTCTTCCGCGTAATGGCCCTCCGGGATGTCGCCGCCGGATTGGAGAAGGTCGGATTTGAACAGGCGGTTCATGAAATCGAGCGGGATCACCTGATGGAGAACGCCGGCCCTATCAGCGTGGAGTTTCGCAAACGGAATCTCGCGCGCGTTGTGCTTCGCGCCGTAGTCGAAGGACAAGCAAGCGGCCACCTCGTGCGTGCCGAGCACCTCGTAAAACGCGGCGACCGAATCCATCCCGCCGCTCAGCAACACGCAGACTTTCATCGCGGAGTGTCCGGGTAAGTCGCTTCCGTCGTCAGCTGGATCCCGCCGCGCGGGGCGAACTCGCCACGGACGATGATTTCCTGCGGTTTCATGATCGCCACGAGGTCGTCGAGGACGCGGTTGACGATTTCCTCGTTGAACGCGGGCTGGTTGCGGAACGAGGCGAGGTAGAATTTCAGGCTCTTCGTCTCCACGCAGACGTCGCCGGGGACGTAGCGGATCACGATCTTCGCGCTGTCGGGCTGGCCGGTCACGGGGCAGAGTGAGGAGAATTCCGGGCAGTTCAGGGTGATCCAATACCGGCGACCGGGGCGCAAATTCGGGAAAACATCGAGTTCCGCCTCGTCAGGGCTGGCAGGCAGGCGGTTCTCGGATTTTCCGAGCAGGGACAGGTTCTTGAGATCTTCGCGACCGGGCATGGCCGGATTCTGAAACGACACGCCGAAAGGTCGATTCCTTTTTCCCCGGAAAAAACGGCCATCGCATGATGATTCCTCCCACTCCGGCCTGCGGGACGGAATTCCGGTGAAACGGCCCGATGAACCTCACCGCTTGCTTCGCGGCCCGCACCAAAAACACCAGCCAACCAACAAAAAACCTATGCATTGTGCTAGACAGAAAGGAATGGCACTGAGCCGCGGAGGCGAATCACCAGACAATTTCCACCACTCCTGAGTCCGTGATCGCCCGGTCGCGGGTCAAAAGCGGAGTGCCATGCACCTTTGCGGTGGCGACAATGACGCGATCAAATCGGTCCCCATGAGCAAGCTCCAGTTCGACCGCGATCCGTGCAATTCCCGGACTGATCGGAATCACTCGGAAATTGTCTGCGATTTTAGCGAGCAGTTCCGCCAACGGGCAATCCGGCAACCGACCTTTCGAGTGAAGGTTACCCTCCCGAGTGGCGATGATCACTTCTTCTCCAGCCATCGCGGCCCTCCGGACTTTGGGGAATTCGCGCAAAAGCGTGCTGACGTTGGTTTTCACCCCTCAACTTGTCAGATGATTTGTCAGATGTCGAGGAGCCAGTTTTTGCACTGGCGGGACATTTCAAGGAAAGCCTCAATCCTTCCGCTTCAGCAGTGGAAACAACACCACATCCCGGATCGTCGGCGCGCCGGTGAGCATCATGCAGAGCCGGTCGAGGCCGATCCCGATGCCGCCGGCGGGTGGCATGCCGCATTCCAGCGTCTCGATGAAATCGTAGTCGATCTTCTGCGTCTCCTCGCCGGACTGGGCTTCGAGGCGCTGGCGCTGGACGTCGGGGTCGTTGAGCTCGGAGTAGCCGGGGGAAATTTCCTGGCCGTTGATGATGAGCTCGTAAACCTCGACGGTCTGGCCGCCGGGGCTGATCTTGGCAAGCGGGACAAGCTCGCTGGAGACGCGGGTGACGAAGCACGGATCGAAGGTTTTCTCTTCCACCAGCTTTTCGAAAACCTGCTGGATGACTTCGTGGTCTTCCATGTTCTCGGAAATCTGCACGCCCTTTTCCTCGCAGCGGGCGCGGCGGCCGGCGGCGTCGATCTCGAAGAAGTCGGCACCGGCGGCGAGCTTGATGAGCGTGTGGTAGCTCTCACGTTTCCACGGGCGGGCGAGGTTGATGGTGCGGGTGACGTTGCCCTCCTCGTCCTTGTGCTCGATCTGCAGGCCGCCGCAGAATTTCTCCGCGAGGTGGCAGGTGAGCTCCTCGACGAGGTCCGCCATTTCCTCGAAATCCGAGAACGCCCAATACGCCTCAAGCATCGTGAACTCCGGATTGTGACGGCGGGAAATGCCCTCGTTGCGGAAACTGCGGTTGAGTTCGAAAATCTTGGTGAAGCCGCCGACGAGCAGGCGCTTGAGGAAAAGCTCGGGCGCGATCCGCAGGGTGAGCGGCATGCCGAGCGCGTTGTGATAGGTCTCGAATGGCCGGGCGGCGGCCCCACCGGCGACGTCCTGAAGCATCGGGGTTTCCACTTCGAGGAAGCCTCGGTCCTGGAGGAAGCGGCGGATTTCCGCGATCATCAACGAGCGCTTCACGAACAACGCCGCGCTGTCGGGATTCCCCATCAGGTCGAGGTGGCGCTTGCGGTATTTGATCTCGCGGTCAGCCACACCGTGCCACTTGTCGGGCATCGGACGCAGCGACTTGGAGAGCACGGTGAATTTATCCATCTTCACCGTCGGCTCACCGGTCTTGGTGAGGAACGTCTCGCCCTCGATCCCGATCCAGTCGCCACGGTCGAGGCATTTCCAGGCCGCCACCCCGGTTTCATCGAGCGCCTTCACGTTCATGTAGCCTTGGATGCTGCCGTGGACGTCGGAGAGCGCGAAAAAGCAGGATTTCCCCATGTCGCGCAGCGCGGTGATCCGGCCGGCGACTTTCACCTGCAGGCCTTCGGCGAAATTCGCGCGGAGATCGGCAGGCGTGGTCGAGACTTCGAAGCGCGCACCAAACGGATCGATCCCGAGTTCGCGGAGTTTCGCGAGCTTCTCGCGGCGGATGGCGATCAGGTCGGCTTCGGTGGATTGCGGCTGCTGCGGGGTGACGGCTTCACTCATGTCGGGGACCGGAGTAGGCGGCGGGCGGGTGACCCGCAAGAGTTGAAACGGGATCGGCACGATAATTCTCGTTCCGGTGCAATTATTTTCCGCGGGCGCAAGTGACGATTTGTCCCTGGAAAAGCCACCAGAGGCATTACCTTCAAGGGTTTCATGGCTCCCAGCGCCTCAAAAATCCGCTCCTCGTCGCGACAGATCTCGCCACTACTCCCCATCCTGATTATGGCCTCGGTCACGCTAGGTCAACCCGGACTCCCCAATCTCAGCGCCATGCGCGGCCGCCGCAAGGCTGGCGCACCCATCCCACAAGCCCCAACTCCCAAAGTCGTCGCAGCTCAACACCGGGGTCCTTGGTTTTAGGATCTCCACCCGGTAGAACGGCCTCGCCGCAGTCGCGTAGTTCGGAGCGCGTTCATTCTGAACGCTGAGTGCCGCGGACATCCTGTCCGCCGTTCTCGGAAAGACGGGCGACAGCATGTCGCCCGCACTCCGAAAAAATAGAGCCTCCACTACGGCCGCTCCACCACCACTCGCAGGAACCCACGCGGCTCGGCATTCACACCGGTGGCGGAAAGAGTGCCGCGCATGTTCACGAACTCCGTGCCGTCCCCCATGTTCTGCGGCGTGCCGATGGTTTGCTGCGACAAATTCAGGTCGTTCCAGAATCCCAAATCGCGCGATTCCTGCAGCCGGAAACGCAAAGCGCCATCTCCCAGCCGCCGGTAGAATCCGACACCCAAAAAGCTCTCTCCTCCCACCGCGATCCGTCCCGCCTGAATCCCGCGCTGCTGCGCGTCGGCGACGGCGGGGTTTCCGCCGAACGCATACTCCAACAGATTCGGCAGGCCGTCGTGCTCCGGGTCGAGATCCGCGTTCGCGGTGAGCGGGTCCAGCCCGTGCTGCATTTCCCACCAGTCGGGCAGGCCGTTGTGCGCGTTGTCGATGTTCTGCTGCACGGTCACGGCGACCTGGCCGTTGGTGGTGACGAGCGTGTCCTTCTGGCGGAGATCGATCACGCCGGTGCTGTCGGAAAGCATGAGGTCGGCGATCGCGAGTTCGGAAAACAGGCTCGTCTCCGCTCCGGGATTGGCGCGGAACTTCAGCACCGCGAGCCGGCCCGCGCCACCCGCCAGCGCCTCGCCACGGAAGAATGTGAGCTGCACGAATCCATCGCCATTGCCTTGGCTCAGCTCGAAGGCCGCGCCCAGCGGTCCCGCCGTCACCGTCTGGAGTTCCAGCACTTCGGGATCGAAATTCACCTGCACCTGGATCGCGGCGAGCCCGGCCGCGTTGTCCAGCGAGAGCGGCACTTCCAGAATACCGCCGGGATTCGCCAGATAGCTCGGCATCGAGAAATTCCGCGAATCCGCCCGCGCGGTCGTTGGAGCGATGAGGGCGAGCAGCAGTATTCTCGCTGCTTGAGCAAGACTCAGGCAGGCAAGTGGCTGGCGCGTCTCGCGACAGACCGTTGCGGAGGCGTCTCGCCTCGCGCATTTCACCGATCCGGGCGAGACGCCCGGACAACGGTCTGGCGCGAGACGTGCCAGCCACTTTCTCAGAAGTGTCGAAATGGATTTCATGGGGGAGCGGGTTAGAGAGAGTTAAGCAGTTGCATCAGCAGCACGAGATCTTTGGAGTCGAGCTTGCCGTCGCCGTTGAGGTCGCCGGCCATCAATTCGTCGGCGGTGGGCGGGCGGGACTTCGGTTTGGTCAGGTCCTTGTGCAGATCCTTGTCCGCGGTCGTCACCACTCCGTCGCCGTTGAGGTCGCCTTCCACGAATGTATCGTCGACCTCCGGCTCGTCCTGCGGCAGGATTTCCACCACCAGTGCGTTGCCATTCAGGTCGCGCATCGTCGCTCCGCTGATCGTGACGCCGAGGGTGGTTTTCTTCGGCAGGCCGGCCGCCACCTCGAATTGCAGCGTGAACATCTTGCCAGCGCCCGGTTCCAGCGATCCGCCGCTGCCGTTGATCACCAGCTCGCCACTCGCACTCGCGCCGTTGTCGGTGAACGTCAGGTTCCGGCTCAGGCCGGTGGCAAGCACGGTTTCACCGCCGGGCTGCGCCTGCGCCCATGGCTGGAGTTTGGCGGGATCGTAGGCCACCCGGACTTGCATGCCGGAGCCGGAGACTCCCATCGCGTTTTCGATGGATAGATTGATTTTCACCCGCTGTCCCGGATTCCCACGCGCGGGCCGCACCGACAGGATCACCTTGCCCGCCGCGGTGATCGCGGTGTCCGAGGGCAGGCTCTCCACCACCCGCGGCTCCGAGTTGCCGGGCAGGTAAAAATAACTCACGCCGCTGACGTGATAGTAATTCAGCACCGCGGGATTCACCGGCGTGTCGAGATAGCTCGGCAGCGGCACGTAGTTGGAAACCAGCTTGGCCCACGGACCGGTCGCCGTGGACGCCCGATAGACGTAGTAGCCGCGGATGCGCGACTGCCAGTTCGCGTCCCAGTCGAGCTGGATCGAGTTCGCGCCGGGCGTGGCGATGAGCCCGGTCGGCCGGCCCACGCTCGGATCGCGCAGGGCGATCACCCCGCCGTTGGCCAGGCCGCCGATGAGATCGAGGTCGCCATCGCCTTCCAGATCCACCGCCGCCAGCGTCAGGCCTGCGGCGAAACCGGGGTAGCTGCCGCCCCAGACTTTGCTTTGAAGCGAGAAACCACCGCTGCCGTTGTTGAGAAACTCCCAGATTCGTCCGTCAGAATCGGCCAGCATCACGTCGCGCAAACCGTCCTGATTGATGTCGCCCGTCGCGATGCTGGTGCCCGCCGTAGCCGCCAGACCGAGGAACCTGTTAGCTCCCGGACCTGCGAACGGCATCGACGCTCCGTTGTTCAGATAGAGCCTCGAGGTTCCATCATCCAGCAGCACGATCAGGTCCGCCTTCCCGTCGCCGTTCATGTCGCCGAGCGCCGGGCGGGCATTCGCCGAGCCCACGGCCAGATCCACTCCGCTGCCAGTCGAGGTGAACGCGCCTCCCGAGGCGATCAAGCGCAGCGTGCCTGTATTGCCGCCGATCACCAGATCGCCCAAGCCGCCGCCATTCCAATCGCCGCCCGTGAGACTCGGCCGGTCGGTGGCTGTCACGAACGCCGCCAATCCCCCGAACCCGCTGGTGATTTCCTCGAAATTCGGATTCCGCGCCGTGCCGATGTTGCGGAACACACGCAGCCCGCCCTCATGCGCCACGAACAAATCCAAGTCGCCATCGCCGTCCCAATCCGTCACCGCCGTGGCCGACCAGGTCCCGGCCTGGATGCCCGTCACCACGCCGGGATCGGGCGAGAAAAAATCCGTCAGCGTGCCGCCCATCAGCAGTTTTGATAGACGTTCGTAGGGCTGCAAATTGACCACCACCTTGGAAGAATCCGCCCACGCCACGCCACCTGCCTGGGAAAAATTGCCGTAGAGCGGATTCGTTCCGCCGCTGAACTCCGCCAGCAGGCCGACGCCATCGCCGTCCGTGTCCGTGGCGGCACCATTGGCCAGCGTGCCGAAATAGAACTGCTCGAAGCCGTCGTTGATCCCGTCGCCATCGCTGTCGGTGGCGAACAAATTCGCCACGGCCACGCGATCCGCGCCATTCACGGTGAAGGTGAGTTGCCGCAACGCCACGCCCCACGCGTCTTGCTGGCGCAAGCCATCGAGCGTCCAATAACCGAAGGTGCTCTGCGTCATGTTCGTCGTGGTGATCGCCGTGCCGTCCGGCACGATGGCCGTCTGGCTCACCGTTCCCGCCGGCACACTGCTGAGCGTGTAGCGGGAATACCCGGCCAAATTCACCGTCACCAGCGCGGAGTCCGCCCACGCCACGCCGCCTTCTTGAGTGGTATTGGCATAAAGCGGGTTCGTCCCGCCGTTGAGTTCCGCCAGCAGCGAAATCCCGTCGCCGTCCGTGTCGGAAGCCGCGCCATTGGCGAGCGTGCCGTAGTAATACTGCTCGTAGGCATCCGCCACGCCGTCCGCATCCGTGTCACCGACGAACAGATACGCCACCGCCTCCCGGTTCACCGATCCCATCGTGAAGGTGATCTGCGGCAGCGCCACGCCCCACGCATCCAGTTGCTGGACGCCGTCGAGCGTCCAATAGCCGAATGTGGTGTTGGTCGAGAGATTCGGGGTAGTGACCACCGTGCCGGGCGGCGCAATGGCACTCTGGTTCACCGTACCCGCCGGCACACTGCGCAACACATAGCTGGCGTATCCGGCGAGATTGCAAGTGACCAATCCCGAGTCCGCGTAGGCCACGCCGCCCTCTTGGCTGGTATTGCCATAAAGCGGATGGCTGCCACCGCTGTATTCTGCCGAGAGTTGGATTCCATCGCCATCACCATCGTAGCTGGCAGACCGTGTGAGATCCCCAAAATACTCGATCTCATACCCATCCGGCACGCCGTCGCCATCCGTGTCGCGAGTCGATGGCAGGTAATGCGCGGTCGCCGTTGTGGCTTCCAACAAGACGAAAGAAATGGGATTCAACGAACGGCCCCAAGCATCTCGATAGACGGTTGAAGGAGCGCTGCTGTTGGTCCAGTGGGGTCATATCCTGCGGCAATTGCGATAACGCCGTTTAGTCCAGCAGGAATAGTGATTTGGCCGGAATCATTTCTACCCCATCCTATGACCGTGCCGTCGCTTTTGAGTGCGAGGCTGTGAACATAACCCGCAGCAATGGCGGTGACGCCGCTCAGCCCGGGAGGGGCACGGCGGATTTTTGCACGGGTCATCGGCGGGGTGAGGTGATGGTGGCCATGACCATGATGGTGAGGAGGCATTGCAAGGAGTAGTCCTTGCCCTTCTTGGCCCGCCAATCCGGAACCTGCCGGCACAAAACTAACATCCGCCGGATTTCAACCATCGTGAGATCGGCGCGTGGAACGACGGCGTCCTCGACGTGTTGCAAATCGGCG
>NZ_JBIKBQ010000105.1:0-14710 GCF_058122085.1 Luteolibacter sp.
AAGCGGCAATCGACGTTGAAGGACTTCCATGACGACATGCGCCGCTTCAACAACCGCCACGCCTTCGCCACCATCACCTCACCCCGCCGATGACCCGTGCAAAAATCCGCCTTGCGCCTTGACCCGCGCTCCCCTGCCCACCAACCCTCGGCCATGAGCTTCTTCATCACGGGCACCGACACAGGAGTCGGCAAAACCTACGTCACCCGCCTGATTCTGGAGACCCTGCGCAACGAGGGCCGCGACGCCGTCGGTTACAAGCCCGTCGCCTGCGGGGATCGCGAGGACGCCGCCATTCTATCCGCCGCGTCGGGTGGGATCGATCTTGATGAAATCAACCCGGTTCACCTCAACACCCCGGTCGCGCCGTATGTCGCGGGCATGTTGGAAAACCGCACCGTGGACCCCGCCGAGCTGATCGCCGGATTTCACCGTCTCGCCGCGAAACACGCGCAAGTCGTCGTCGAAGGCGCCGGCGGCTGGGAAGTCCCGCTCGCCGCAAATTACCGAGTGTCCGATCTCGCCGCGGATTTGAAACTGCCCGTCATCCTCGTGGCCGGCAACAAGCTCGGCGCGCTCAACCACATCTTACTCACCGTCCACGCCATCCGCGCGAGAGGGCTCGTCTGCGCCGGCATCGTCCTCAACCAGCTTGAGGACGAGATGGACACCGCCATGATCACGAACAAAGGCGTGGTCGAGGACCTCACCGGAGTGCCCCTGCTAGACCACCTGATCTACGGCCAGGATTTCCTCGACGCGGACGCGTTTCTCAAACTCTAGCCGCCCTCGGTTTCACCGGCCCATCCAGCCGCCATCGACGACGAGGATCTCGCCGTGGACATAGCGGGAGGCTTCGCTGGCGAGGAAGACGACCGGGCCTTTGAAATCCGCGGTTTCGCCCCAGCGACCGGCCGGGATGCGGGCGAGGATTTGCTGGCTGCGGACCGGATCCTCGCGCAGCGCTTCCGTATTGTCGGTGGAAATGTAGCCGGGGGCGATGGCGTTGACGTTGACGCCCTTGGACGCCCACTCGTTGGCAAGCGCCTTGGTAAGCTGGCCGATGCCGCCCTTGGACGCCGCGTAGCCGGGCACGCTGACGCCGCCTTGGAACGTTAGAAGCGAGGCGGTGAAGATGATTTTCCCGCTGCCGCGCTCGATCATCTTCGCACCGATGTCGCGGCTGAGGAGGAACTGGGCGTTGAGGTTCACGTCGATGACCTCGAACCACATGTCATCCGGATGCTCGGCGGCGGGCTTGCGTTTGATGGTGCCGGCGTTGTTGACGAGGATGTCGGGCACGCCGTGCTCGGCCATGACTTGCGCGGCGAAGGCTTTCACCGCCTCACGATCCGAGAAATCGCACTGATAGGCGGCGAAGGTCCGGCCGAGGGCGGTGACGGCCTTTTCAATCGCGCTGCCGCTCTTCTCAAGGCTGGCACTGACGCCGATGATGTTGGCACCCGCTTCGGCGAGGCCTTCCGCCATGGCGAAGCCGATGCCGCGCTTGCAGCCGGTGACGATGGCGGTCTTGCCGGTGAGGTCGAAGGATTTCATGGCTTAGCGGAGCTCGGAGATTTCGACGCGGTCCATGTCGGTGAAGGCCTGGTTCTCACCACCCATCGCCCAACAGAAACGATAGCTGGCGGTGCCGCAGCCGCAATGAATGGACCACGGCGGCGACAGCACGGCTTGGCGGTCGGCGACCCACATCGGGCGGGTTTGCTGCGGCTCGCCCATCATGTGAAGCACGCGGTGCGCGGCGGGGACGTCGAAATAGCAATAGACCTCGCTGCGGCGGTCGTGGGTGTGGCAGGGCATGGTGTTCCAGATGCTGCCGGGCTGGAATTCGGTGAAGCCGAGCACGAGCTGGCAGCTCTTGATGCCGTTTTCATGCACATACTGGAAAATCGTCCGCTCGTTGCATTCGTCCTTGGTGCCGAGCGCGACGCGGTTGGCGTCGGCGCGGGTCGCCTTGGTCGTCGGATGCGCGGCGTGGGCCGGATAGCTGACGAGATAAAACGCGGCGGGCGTCTCGGCGGAGGCGCTGGCGAAACTCACCTCGCGGCTGCCGCGGCCGATGTAGAGGCAGTCGTGCCTGGCGATTTCATAGACTGTGCCATCGACGGTCACGCTGCCGGCTTCGCCGATGTTGAGGATGCCGATCTCGCGGCGCTGGCAGAAGAAATCCGCCTTGAGGGCGTCGTCGTTGCCGAGGGAGAGAGGGGTGCTTGTCGGGGTCGCGCTGCCGACGATGGCGCGGTCGAGGTCGGTGTAAACGAGGCAGACCTGGCCGGGAAGAAAGAGGTCTTCGAGCAGAAAGGTGGCGCGCGATTCGTCCGTATCGAGGATCGCAGCTTCGCGGGGTGATGGCATCAGTCGTGTTTCCATAATGATTTGGTTGCCTTCAAATTTCCTTTGACGAGGCGGATCGCCATTCTTCATTGGACCCGTCCCGTGACAACCGGAAACTCAGTCACCACGTAAACCCAGCATTAAAAAAATTCCATGCACCGCCCTCAACGCTCCATTTTCGGCAAATCCCTGCTTTTCGCACTGGCGATCATTTCTCCGCTCGCCGCAGCCGACCCGAAGCCCGGCGAGATCCTCCAGGACATGACGCGGGTGGCGGATTGGCAGATCGCGAACCCTTCGCAGCACAAGATTTACGACTGGACGCAGGCACCGTTTTTCCTCGGGCTCTCCGCGCTCCATCAGGTTTCCGGCGAGGCGAAATATCTCGAAGCGCTCGACTCGTTCGGCAAGCAGCTTTCCTACGGCCCCGGTCCCCGCGTGACCCACGCCGACGACCACGCCGTCCTTCAGGCATGGCTGGAAATGTATCGCCTGGACAAGGACAAGGCGAAGATAGAGCCGAGCGTCGCCCACTTCGACAAGGTCACCGCCGCGCTCGCGCAGGAAACCCCGAAGTCCGTCTCCGGCGGGACTTTCACCTGGTGCTGGTGCGACGCGCTCTTCATGTCGCCGCCCGTCTGGGCGCATCTCTCGCAGATCACCGGCGATCCGAAATTCCTCGAGTGGGCGGACCGTGAATGGTGGACGACCACCGACGTGCTCTACGATCCCACGCACCATCTCTACTACCGAGACAACAACTTTTTCACCAGGCGCACGCCGAGCGGGAAAAAAGTCTTCTGGGCCCGCGGCAACGGCTGGGTCACCGGCGGCCTCGTCCACGTGCTCGATTACCTGCCGGAAGATCATCCGTCGCGCGTGAAATACCTCGGCCTATATCACGACATGATGTTCGCGCTGCTCAAGCTCCAGAACGCCGACGGCCTGTGGCGCACGAGCCTGCTCGATCCGCAGGACCCGCAGGGCGAGTCATCCGGCTCCTCCTTTTTCACCTACGCCATGGCCTGGGGCATCAACCGCGGCCTGCTTCCCGCCGAGACCTTCCGGCCCGCGGTCATGAAAGGCTATCAGGCGCTCGCCAGAAACATCCAGCCCACCGGCATGCTCGGGTTCGTCCAGAAAATCGGCGACTCGCCCGACAAGCAGGACACCACCGCCGAATCCACCGAAGTTTACGGCTCCGGCGCGTTCCTGCTCGCCGGTTCGGAAATCATCCGCCTGCTCGACCCCACGAAAAGCCGCACCGATCTCGCCTCCTTCAAGGGCGTGAAACTGCCGGAAGTCTTCATGCCGGCCAAACCGCGCGCCTTCGCCCGTTTCGTCCCCGAGCGAAAGGACGACTTTGCTTGGGAAAACGACCTCGTCGCCTTCCGCACCTACGGCCCGGCACTGCGGCCCGGCCCGGAAAACAGCGGCATCGACTGCTGGTTCAAACGCGTCCCCTACCCGGTCATCGACAAGTGGTACATCGAGGACAGCCTCAAGCTGCCCTATGGAAAAGTCGCGAAACCCTATCATGACGACCAGGGCGAAGGCTACGACGTCTATAAGGTCGGCGACTCCCGCGGCTGCGGCGGCATCTCGGTCTGGGCCGATGGCCAACTCCACAATTCCGACACTTTCATCGCCCACCGCGTGATCGAAAACACTCCCGAGCGAGTGAGCTTCGAGCTCGACTACGCCAGCGACTTCAAGGGTAAAGTCCTGCGCGAAACCAAGCGCATCACCCTCATCATGGGCCAGCGCCTGTTCCAATGCGACTCGCGCTTCACCCTCGACGGCGCACCCGCCAATATCGATGTCGCCATCGGCCTCAAGCCGCAGGTCGAAGGAACCACCCCGGTTTTCTCACCGAAGACAGGCACGATGCAACTGTGGGAAAAACTCGACGGATTCGGCCTCGGAACCGGCATCGTCATCGACCCTTCACGTGTGATGAAAATGACGACCTTCACCAATGCCTCCGGTGAAACCCAGGCCATCTGCCTCGCCCACACCGATGGCCATGGCGGCGTCCGCTGGTTTTCCGGCTTCGGCTGGGAAGGCCAGGGCCAAATCACCACCGAGAAACACTGGGCGGCATACCTGCAGATATTCGCCGCAAAATTCATCAAAAAGCCATACGCACCCGAAACCACTTTCAAGGTCCACACGCTCGGCGTGCCCGCCGTGGAAGCGATTCCACCCGCCGCGAAGTAATCCGGAACAACCCGCGTCTTGGGCTCCCGACACCCCCGGCCTTGACACGCCCCCCGGTGGAAAGCAGATTTCCGCCCGTTTCGCGTCTGATCTCCAGTGCTCCGTTCAATTTCAGGAGTTTCTGAAGCTTTGACGCACATGAATTTCGATCTATTTCCTTACTAAACTCCATGCCCTCATCGCAGAAATCTCCATTTGGCTGGCCTGAACCTCAAGGCCTCTGGCATCCGTCGCGCGAAAAAGATGCCTGCGGCGTCGGCTTCATCGCCCATCTCAAAGGCAAGCGCTCGCATGACATCATCGTGAAAACCCTCACGATGAACGAACAAATGGACCACCGCGGTGCCAGCGGATCGGATCCGGCGACCGGCGACGGCGCGGGCATTTTCACCCAGATGCCGGACAAGTTCCTGCGCCGGGAAATGGCCAAAAAAGGCGTCGAGCTCCCGCCGGAAGGCGACTACGGCTCGGGTTGTGCGTTTTTCTCGCCGGAAGCCTCGGTGCGAGAGGTCGCCATGCAGGTCTTCGAACTCGTCGTCCGCGAGGAAGGCCAGAAGTTCCTCGGCTGGCGCACCGTGCCGGTCCGGAGCGAAATTCTCGGCAAAACCTCCGGCCGCTACGAGCCGGTCATCAAGCAGATTTTCATCGGCAAAAGCGCCGACATCACCGACCCGATGGCCTTCGAGCGCAAGCTCTACGTCATCCGCAAGCGCGTCGGCGCGTGGATCCGCAACAACGAGGTGCCTAACCAGTTCCGCGACGTCCACGGCAACAAGGGCAACTCCTTCCCCGGCGCGGACTATCACTACGTCACCGGCCTCTCCGCCCGCACCATGGTTTACAAGGGCATGCTCACGCCCTGCCAGCTTTCCACCTACTTCCCGGACCTCCTCGACCCGGATTACGAGTCGGCGCTGGCGCTGATGCACACCCGTTTCTCGACCAACACCTTCCCGAGCTGGTCGCGCGCCCATCCTAACCGCTTCATCGCCCACAACGGCGAGATCAACACGGTCATGGGCAACGCCAATTTCATGAAGGCCCGCCAGGCGCTCTGCCAGTCGGACCTTTTCGGCACGGAAATCGAAAACATCTTCCCGGTCATCAACGAGGACGGCTCCGACTCCGCGCGCTTCGACAACGCCCTGGAATTCATGCACTACGGCGGCTACGACCTGGTCCACGCCATGATGATGATGATTCCCGAGCCATGGGAACGCCACACCATGATGGATGAGGAAAAGAAGGCGTTCTACGAATTCCACGCCTGCATGATGGAGCCATGGGACGGCCCGGCCTCCATCACCTTCTCCGACGGCCAGCAGATCGGTGCCGTGCTCGACCGCAACGGCCTCCGCCCGAGCCGCTATTATGTCACCGACGACGACCTCGTCATCATGGCCTCGGAAGTCGGTGTCGTTCCCGATCTCGACCCGATGACCATCGTCGAAAAAGGCCGCCTGCGCCCCGGCAAGATGTTCCTCGTGGACATGAAGGAAGGCCGCATCGTCCCCGACGAGGAAATCAAACAGCGCGTCTATTCCGCCAAGCCCTATCGTCAGTGGCTCGCCGACAACCGCATCACGCTCAAGGATCTTCCCGCCGCCAAATCCCCGAAAACCATCGAGGAAAAGCGCATCCTCGAGCGCCAGCTCGCGTTCGGCTACACCTACGAGGATCTCCGCATGCTGCTCGGACCTACCGCCGCGACCGGCGTCCAACCGATCTCCTCGATGGGCAACGACACCCCGCTCGCCGTGCTCTCCAGCAAGCCGAAGCATCTCTATCAGTATTTCAAGCAGATCTTCGCCCAGGTCACCAACCCGGCCCTCGACTGCATCCGCGAGGAGCTCGTCACCTCCACGGAAACCTTCCTCGGCTCCGAGGGCAACCTGCTCGCTCCCGGACCGAAGAGCTGCCGCATGGTCCGCCTCGACAGCCCGCTCATCGACAACGAGTCGCTCGCCCGGCTCCGTGAAATCGAGTTGGACGGCTTCAAGACCACCACCATCGACGCGCTGTTCCCCGCCAACCAGGGCGGCGAAGGGCTCGAAGCCGCTTTCGACAAAATCTGCGCCGCCGCGGACACCGCCATCGCCGAAGGCTTCAACCTGCTGGTTCTTTCCGATCGAAACATCGACAAGGGCCGCGCCGCCATCCCGACGCTGCTGCTGATGGGCGGCATCCACCACTATCTGGTCCGCAAAGGCACCCGCACGCTCGTCTCGATCATCCTCGAAACCGGCGAGGCCCGCGAGGTCCACCATTTCTCCACGCTCATCGGTTACGGCGCGGACGCGATCAACCCCTACATGGCGTTCGAGTCCATCCACAAGATGATCGAGGACGACATGCTCGACATCACGCTGGAGAAGGCTTCCTACAATTTCCTCAAAGGCTCGATCAAGGGGGTGGTGAAAACCATGGCCAAGATGGGAATCTCGACCGTCGCCTCCTACCGCGGCGCGCAGATTTTCGAAACCATCGGCCTCTCCACCGATCTGGTGAACAAGTATTTCTGCGGCACTTCCAGCCGTTGCGAAGGCTCGGACATCGAACAGGTCGCCGAGGAAGCGCTCATCCGCCACCGCGAGGCCTTCCCGGACCGCCACATCGAGGCCGAGGAGGCCGCGCTCGACACCGGCGGCGTCTATCAGTGGCGCAGCGACGGCGAATTCCACCTCTTCAATCCGGAAACCATTCACCTGCTCCAGAAGGCCACCCGCACCGGCAGCTACGAGGTCTTCAAGCAATACGCCAAGAAGGTCAACGACCAGAGCGAGAACCTCTCGACCCTCCGCGGCCTGATGAAGTTCCGCAGCAACCGCACTCCGGTGCCAATCGACGAGGTCGAAACCATCGAGCAAATCACCAAGCGTTTCAAAACCGGAGCGATGTCCTACGGCTCGATCTCGCAGGAAGCCCACGAAACCCTCGCCATCGCGATGAACCGCATCGGCGGCAAGTCGAACACGGGCGAGGGTGGCGAGGATCCGTCCCGTTTCGTCACCATGGAAAACGGCGACAGCAAGCGCTCCGCCATCAAACAGGTCGCCTCCGGCCGCTTCGGCGTCACCGGCGAATACCTGGTCAACGCCGATGAAATCCAGATCAAGATTTCCCAAGGTGCCAAGCCCGGCGAGGGCGGAGAACTGCCCGGCTCCAAGGTCTATCCATGGATTGCCAAGGTCCGCTACTCGACTCCCGGAGTCGGCCTCGTCTCCCCGCCTCCGCACCACGACATCTACTCGATCGAGGACCTGTCGGAGCTGATCCACGACTTGAAGAACGCCAACACCCGCGCCCGGATCAACGTGAAGCTGGTGGCGGAAGTCGGTGTCGGAACCATCGCCGCCGGTGTCGCCAAGGCCCACGCCGACGTCATCCTGATCTCCGGCCACGACGGCGGCACGGGCGCGTCGCCATCGTCCTCCATCTTCAACGCCGGTGCCCCATGGGAACTCGGACTCGCCGAAACCAACCAGATCCTCCTCCTCAACGACCTCCGCAGCCGCGTGGTTCTGGAGACCGACGGCCAGCTCAAGACCGGCCGCGACGTCGCGATCGCCACGCTCCTCGGTGCCGAGGAATACGGCTTCGCCACCGCGCCGCTGGTCACCGTCGGCTGCCTGATGATGCGGGTCTGCCAGAAAAACACCTGCCCGGTCGGCATCGCCACCCAGGACCCCGAGCTTCGCAAGAACTTCGAGGGCAAGCCCGAGCATGTCGTCAATTTCATGACCTTCATCGCCATGGAATTCCGCGAGATCATGGCCGAGCTCGGATTCCGCACGATCAACGAAATGGTCGGCCACGTGGAGTGCCTCGACACCAACGAAGCCACCGAGCACTGGAAAGCCAAAGGCGTGGACCTCACCAGCATCTTCCACAAGCCGGACGTCGGCGAGAATGTCGGCGCCTATCAGCAAATCACCCAGGACCACGGCCTCAAGGCCGCGCTCGACAACACCCACCTGCTCACCCTTTGCAAGCCCGCCATCGAGCGCGGTGAAAAGGTCCGCGTGGAACTGCCGATCACCAACGTCAACCGCGTCGTCGGCACCATCACCGGCAGCGAGATCTCGCGGAAATATGGCAGCAAGGGACTTCCGGAGGACACCATCGAGCTCAAGTTCAACGGCAGCGCCGGCCAGTCGTTCGCCGCGTTCACGCCTCCCGGCATGACCTTCCGCCTCGAGGGCGACGCCAACGACTACGTCGGCAAGGGCCTGTCAGGAGCCAAGATCATCATCTATCCGACGCAAGGCGCACGCTTCAAGCCCGAGGAAAACATCATCATCGGCAACGTCGCCCTCTACGGCGCGACCAGCGGTGAGGCCTACTTCAACGGCATCGGCGGCGAGCGCTTCTGCGTCCGCAACTCCGGCGCGCACGCCCTCGTCGAGGGCGTCGGCGACCACGCATGCGAATACATGACCGGCGGCCAGGTGATCGTGCTGGGCGAAACCGGCCGCAACTTCGCGGCGGGCATGTCCGGCGGAGTCGCCTACGTTTACGACATCGACGGCCTGTTCGAGAAGCGCCTCAACAAGGAGATGGTCAATCTCTATCGCCTCATCGAGTGCGCCGACAAGGACATCGCCCTCGTCAAATCGACCATCGAGAAACACGTCGGCTACACCGGCTCGCCTCGCGGCAAGTTCCTGTTGGAAAACTGGGACGCCGAGCTGCCGAAGTTCTTCAAGGTCCTGCCCCGCGACTACGAGCGGATGCTCGAAGCCTTCCGCAAGGTCGAGGAACAAGGCCTCACCGGCGACGAGGCCGCGATGGCCGCCTTCGAGGAAAACCTCAAGGACCTCGCCCGCGTCGGCGGAAATTAACCACTGTAGCGGCGGTCTGTGACCGTCGCTGACCTACCTGAGACATCAATAGCACCTCAACCGCCCGACGCTCACAGAGCACCGCTACAAGCAACACATTCACAAAGACCAATCAATCAAATGGGTAAGCCAACAGGATTCATGGAAGTGCCGCGCGTGACCGATGCGGAAGCCGCACCGCTCGAGCGCATCAAGAACTGGCGCGAGTTCAAGATTCATTCCGACGAGAAACAACAACGCGCCCAGGGCTCGCGCTGCATGGACTGCGGCACGCCCTTCTGCCACACCGGCCACATGGTTTCGGGCATGGCCAGCGGCTGCCCGGTCAACAACCTGATCCCCGAATGGAACGACCTCATCTATCGAGGCCGTTGGAAAGAAGCACTCGTACGTCTTCACAAGACGAACAACTTCCCGGAATTCACCGGCCGCGTCTGCCCCGCTCCCTGCGAAGGTTCCTGCGTGCTGAGCGTGATCGAGCCGCCCGTGACCATCAAAAACAACGAGTGTGCCATCATCGACCGCGGCTGGGAGGAAGGCTGGGTCATCCCGCGCATTCCGGAAATCCGCACCGGCAAGAAAGTCGCCATCATCGGCTCCGGTCCCGCCGGCCTCGCCTGCGCCGACCAGCTCAACCAGGCCGGCCACAGCGTCACCGTCTTCGAGCGCGAGGACCGCGTCGGCGGCCTGCTCATGTATGGCATTCCTAACATGAAACTCGACAAGGAGCTCGTCGTCCAGCGCCGCGTCAACCTGATGGCGGAAGAAGGCATTACCTTCAAAACCGGCGTCAACATCGGCAAAGACAGCGAGTGGACCGCCGAAAAACTCCGCAAGGACTTCGACTCCGTCGTCCTCTGCTGCGGTGCCACCCTCGGCCGCGACCTCCCCATCGAGAACCGCGACGCGAAAGGCGTCCATCTCGCGATGGAGTTCCTCACCGACAACACCCGCTATCAGCTCGACCACCATTTCGACGGCACCATCCCCGCGCTCAACGCCAAGGGCAAGGACGTCGTCGTCATCGGCGGTGGCGACACCGGCACCGACTGCGTGGGCACCAGCCTGCGCCACGGTTGCAAGAGCGTCATCCAGCTCGAAATCATGCCGCAGCCGCCGGAAAAGCGCGCCGCGAACAACCCGTGGCCCGAGTGGCCCAAGGTTTACAAAATGGACTACGGCCAGGAAGAAGCCGCCGCCGTTCAAGGCCAGGACCCGCGCCAATACCTGGTGCAGACCAAGCGTTTCCTCAAGGACGACGCCGGCAATCTATCCGGCCTCGAAATCTGTGACATCGAGTGGATCAACGACCAAGGCCGCTTCACTCCCAAGGAAAAGGAAGGCAGCGCCCGCATCGTCCCCGCGCAACTCGTCCTGCTCGCCATGGGCTTCATGGGCCCCGAGCAGGAAGTGGTGAAACAATTCGCCCTCGAAACCGACGCCCGCTCGAACGTCAAGGCCGAGCACGGCACCTTCACCACCAGCATCCCCGGAGTCTTCGCCGCCGGCGACATCCGCCGCGGCCAGTCGCTCGTCGTCTGGGCGATCAACGAAGGCCGCGGCGCCGCCCGCGAGTGTGATCGCTTCCTCATGGGCTCGACCAACCTGCCATAAGCCGGACGGGGGGGGCGTTTGACGAGGGGGATGATCGAAAGCCAGGCGAAGCCCTTGATGAAGAACAACGGGTTCATGGTGGGTGGTGTAGGGCAACGGTTCAGCCGAGCATGCGCCCGAGGACCACGACGACCGCCGCACCGAGCATGGCGAAGCCGATCACTTTCAAGCCGTCGCCCACAGGCTCGGTGTCAGTGACGGTGACCGTTGGCAGTGGCGGCGGCTTGGGAGGCGCTTCCGAGCAGGAGCCAAGCGCCATGAAGCCGCCGACTGCGGATAGCAGCAGGAGGGATTTCATGGGGGTGAGGGGTGAGAGTTGGTTTCTGACGGAACGGATCATGATGGTGTGTGTTGGAGTTGGTTGGGTGGCCACCAGCGCGACGCTCATGACTTGAGCTACTATGAGGCCCCCCTGAAAATGCTCGCCGGGGATGTGCGCATGCCGGCCATTTTCCGGGGAATTTGCGGTAGAATCTGTAAGGTCCGCGCGATCGCTCAAGTATTTTTCGCACTGAAAGTCCTACCCGAATCATTTATGCAAAATCTCATCTCCTCCCTGCTCATCTCCTCCCTCGCCGTGCCATTCGCAGGCGCGGTGGAGGCTCCGCCCAAAAAAATCATCGTCGGCGGCCAAACGCAGTCCACAGGCAGCGGCGATATCCTCAGTGAGCTGCCGATTCCCGCTTGGGTTTGGGGCAAAGATCAGGGCAAAACCCAATTTCTCAGAACCACATTCGATACCCCCGCAAATCTCGAATCAGCGCGTGTCATCGCCACCTGTGACAATGTGCTCACGCTGTGGGTCAACGGCAAGGAGCTTGCCAAAAGCGGGGAATGGAGCACTCCGGTTGACATCAATGTCCTCGCGGATCTCGCTAAAACCGGAAAGAACGTGATCGCCATCAAGGCCGAGAACCAGGGCGGTGTGGCCGGCCTGATCGCGAAGCTGGTCCTCACTTCAAAGGGCGGCGTGCGCGAAATCATCATGACCGGAAACGACGGCTGGAAGGTCTCCGCGACCGAAGCCGCCGGCTGGCAAACCGCCGGCTTCGACGACAGCGCATGGCAGCAACCCGAAAAAATCGCCGCCCTCGGAGCACCGCCATGGGGCATACCCGGTGCCAAGGCAGGCGGCGGATCGGCGCTCACTCCCGACAAGCTGGAAATCGCCGGAGGATTCCGCGCCGAGCTTCTCTACACGGTACCCGCCGCGGAGCAGGGTTCATGGGTCGCGCTCACCAAGGATGCCGCAGGCCGCCTCATCGCCTCCGATCAGGGAGGTAAAGGCCTGTTCCGGATTTCCGTGAAAGAGAGCGAGGATGCGATCCATGTGGATGTGGAAAAAATCCCTGTCGATATCTCCGGCGCCCAGGGCATGACCTGGGCTCACGGCAAACTCTACGCCCACGTCACCGGAGCGGGCCTTTTCACCGCCACCGACACGAACAACGACGGCATGCCGGATGCCAAGGAAGAACTCGGCGGTGCCAACGGCGGCGGCGAGCACGGCAACCACGCCGTCATCCCGGACATGGAAGGGGAGAACCTTTGGATCGTCGGCGGCAACCACACCGCGCTCCCGCAAGCGCTCGTCAAGGGCTCCAGCACCACATGGAGCGAGGATCATCTCCTGCCGCGCGATTGGGACGCGAATGGCCACGCCAAGGGCATCCTCGCTCCAGGCGGATGGATCTGCAAGGTCACCCCGGACGGGAAAAATTACTTCGTCCACAGCATGGGATACCGGAACCAATACGACATCGGGCTGAACCGCTTCGGCGATATTTTCGCCTACGATGCGGATATGGAGTGGGACATGGGCTCGCCCTGGTATCGCCCCACCCGGATCAGCCATGCCACCAGCGGATCGGACTTCGGCTGGCGCAGCGGCACCGGAAAATGGCCCACCTATTACGAGGACAGCCTCCCGCCGGTCGTCGATATCGGGCCCGGCTCACCGACCGGCACCGTCATGGGCACGGGAGCGAAGTTTCCCACCAAATACCAGGACGCCCTCTTCGCCCTCGATTGGACATTCGGCACCATCTACGCCATCCACCTCACTCCGCAAGGCGCGAGCTACACGGCGAAGACCGAGGAATTCGTCTCCGGCGCACCCCTTCCGGTCACCGATGCGATCATCGGCGATGACGGTGCGCTATACTTCACCACCGGCGGTCGGGGCACCCAGTCCGCGCTCTACCGTGTCGTTTACACCGGAAGCGAATCCACCGCCACCCCCACCGGCGACGGGCCACCGGAAGCTGCGCAGGCACGTGCCCTACGCCGTTCCCTCGAAGTCTTTCACGGCAAGAAAAATCCCGCCGCTGTCGCCGCCGCATGGCCGCACTTGGGCAGCACCGACCGCTTCATCCGCAACGCCGCCCGCGTTGCCATCGAGGCACAGCCCGCCGCGGAATGGGCGTCGAAAGTTTTCCAGGAGAAAACCACGCAGGCCAGAATCACTGCGGCCGTCGCCCTCGCGCGCAGCAATGACAAGCAATACAAATCGCCGCTCATCGCATCCCTGTTAGAGCTTTCCCCGGATAGCTTGGAGGAAAGCCAGTTGCTCGGGCTTCTCCGCGCCTACGGCCTCACCTTCATGCGTCTCGGCGCGCCGGATGCCGCGGAGAAAGCGGCGATCATCACCGAACTGAATCCGCTTTTCCCCGCGAAAACCCCGAACCTCAACACCGAGCTCGCGCAGATCCTCGTCTATCTCGATGCGCCCGACGTCGTTTCCCGCACGATGGAGCTGATCCGCAATCCATCGAAACCCGTCGTCCCCGATTGGTTCGAACTGATCGCACGCAACGGCGGCTACGGCGGCAGTATCCGCAAGCTCCTCGACAACCCGACCCCGGCGCAGGAAATCGGCTACGCGTTCATCCTCCGCAACGTCCGCTACGGCTGGACCATCAAGGAGCGCCGCGAATACGTTTCCTTCCTCAGCAACGCCGGCAAGTTCTCCGGCGGCAACAGCTACGCGGGCTTCCTCACCAACATCCGCTCGGCGTCGCTCCAGAACGCATCCGAAGCGGAGCGCGCCGCCCTCGCCGATCTCACCGGTGAAACGATCGCCGCCAAGCCGGACTTCGCCATCACCCCGCCGAAAGGCCCGGGCCAGGCATGGACCGTTGCCAGCGCCATCGCCGCCATCGGGGAAAACGGCGCAATGCAAGGCCGCGATTTCAACTCCGGCCGCAACCTCCTGCACGCCACCGCCTGCGCTTCCTGCCATCGCTTCGATGGGACCGGCGGCTCCATCGGCCCGGATCTCACCACCGTGCGGAACAAGTTCAGCGCCCGCGACCTGCTCGAAGCCATCATCGAGCCAAGCAAGGTGATCTCCGACCAATACGGCTCCTCCACCGTCACCCTCAACGACGGCAAGGCACACGCCGGTCTCGTCATCACCGAAGGCGACATCGTCACCGTCCACACCGCCGATCCGAAGGCGGAGCCCGTCGTCATCAACCACTCCGACGTGAAATCCATCGAGGTTTCCCCCATCTCCCAGATGCCGCCGGGACTCATCAACTCCCTCTCCGCCGACGAACTCCGCGACCTCATCGCCTACCTCATGTCCCGCGGAAATCCCGAGGATCCGATGTTCAGGAAGTAGCGGCAGCCAGGTGCGGGCTGACATACGCCTTGCGCCCGGCAACGCCGTTACGACT
>NZ_JBIKBQ010000106.1:0-14336 GCF_058122085.1 Luteolibacter sp.
GTGAAAGCCTATCTCGCCCGGAAGAATGAGGAATCCAATTCGATCAACTGGCAGTTCACCAACGAAAAAGCCCGCATCAAACTCAAATCACTCTATCCAACAATTTGAATTTTACGCGACACTAGGCTTCGGGCAGGTGGGCTACCGGGCGGCGGCCATGCTCGACCGCTTGATGGCCGGCGGCGTGGCGCAGGCGGAACCGGAATTGGTCCCACCGGCGGAGCTCGTCCCGCGCCAGTCCACCGACGTGCTGGCGGCGAACGACCCACTGGTGGCGCGGGCGCTGCGCTTCATCTCGGAAAACAGCCACCGGCGGATCCAGGTGATTCATGTAGCCGCAGCCGTGGCGACCACCCTCGAACGGCGGTTCCGTGAGTCGGTGGGGCGGAGTATCGCGGGTGAAATCACCCGCCTGAGCATTCAGCGCGCCAAGCGCCGGATGGTCGAGACCGACGCGTCGATGAAGGACGTGGCGATGGACGCCGGGTTCCGTAGCGCCGATCATTTTTACAAGGCCTTCGCCCGCGTCGAGGGCATCCCGCCGGCGCAGTTCCGCGAGGAGCGCCAGAAGGCGTTCCCGGAGCAGGTCTGACAGCTATTTCAGCGCGTCCCACCCGGCCGCCGTGGCGAGCCCCTGCTGGTTCTCCATCAGGATTTTCCAACCGTCGGTTTCTTTCACCAGCAGGGCTTCAAATTGGATATAGTCCTTGACGACAGGTCCGCCGGGAATCTGGGAGGTGTAGAGGAAAATTCCGGTCTCGTGCGCGGTGGTGGCGTCGCCGATGCGCCTTGAGAAACGGAATTCAACGCTGGCTTTCCGCGTGCCGTCGCGGGCGGCGACGAAATCCTTTTTCCATCTCGGCAGGATTTTGGCGAGCGGCTGGGTCGTTTGTTTGCTGCCGCTAACAAGAACCCCCTCGTCGTGGCAGGTCGCGGTGTAGGCCTCGAAGTTCCCTTCGTTCACCGCGCGGGAAACCACCGCCCAGTAGGCGTCAAGTTCGGCGATGCGCGCCCGGTTGGCATCTTCGAGAGCCGTGACGCGGAAGCCGCGGATGGCGATCGGCCCGTGGTCGCCCTGGATGGCAATGGGGCCTTTCGGCGCTTCTCCTTCAAGCGGAGACGAGCGGGTGGGACCGGTGGTCGATGCGTTCTCCTGCACCAGCAAGCCGTTGACGAGCACCTTCTCGAAGGTGGCGTCGCTCGTTTTCTTTCCCGCGCCATCGAAGCGCGGGGCGCGGAAGGTGATGTCCAGCGTCTGCCACTCGCCGGGGGCCTTGGCGGCGTTTGTCATGGGCGCGATGCCGCCGAAGCCCTGCCGCTCCTTTGGCAGCGCCGGGTCGAAGCGCTGGTAGATCCCGCCGAGGTCGTCGTAAGCCACCCGGGCCTTGCCTAAACTGTCGAAGACCTGCACCTCGTAGCGGCCCATCAAATAAACGCCGGCGTTCGAGTCCTTCGGAATCATGAACTCCAGTTCGACGCGGGCGTCGCCATACTCGTCCCTGGTGATCAGATAGGGGATCTGTTTGTCCTTGGCGGTTCCGTTGACGAGGATTCCACCCTCGCCGCCGGTTTGGAATTCGGTCTTGCCGGGCACCGCGGCCACCTCCCCCACCCCGCGCCAGCTCGCGACCGGACGGAACGCGTTGAGAGAAACGCCGCGCGGCAGGTCCTGCGTCCGAGCTGGCGAGGGAAACAGAGTTAGGGCGGCGAGGGCGGCCGCCAGCGGCAGACGGTGCATGGTGTGGGATTTCATGATGTGTATTTGCGAGTGTCTCACTTGACCGACGGCAGGCCGTCCACCCCATCCACCGCGGGGCCGGTCGAAGGGGATGAGTTCGTGGGGGCGGGTTTCACGGTCCCATCGCCCGTGCGGATGAGGCGCAGCTCGACGGGTTCCATGCCTTTGGAGTTGGCGCGGACGATGATCTCGCCGGGCTTGCGCGTGCGGCCCTCACGGATCTCGGGTTCGGGCCCCGAGGTCGCAGCGATGATGGCGAGGCCGAGTCCGTTGAAGGTGCGGAAGGTGCTGGCTTGGAAGCTTTCGTGACTGAGTGGATCGCCGCTGCCGGAGCCGGCGATCCGACCGGGGCCTTCGATCTGGATGTTGACCCATTTCGCGGCCTGCGGGGCGAAGACGCCGTTTTCATCCTCCATGCGGAGGATGACGTAGGAAAGATCGCGGTTGGCGGGATCGAGCTTGGGTTGATCGGCGGAAATGTGGATCCGCGCGGGCACGCCTGCGGTTTGGGTGATGGAGGTGGCGGCCATCTTGCCATCCTTGCTTGCGAGGACTTTCAACTCGCCGGGCTGATAGGGCACGAGCCATTCGAGGTGCATGTCGTTCTTGCCGTCAAACCTGCGCGTGCCGAGCGACGCGCCGTTGAGGAAAAGCTCGGCCTCGTCGCAGTTGGTGTAGCACCACACCGGGATGGTGGCGCCTTCCTTGCCCGGCCAGTTCCAATGCGGCAGGAGATGAACCATCGGTTTGTCGGTCCACTGGCTTTGATAGAAATAGTAGGTGTCCTTCGGGAAGTTGCAGAGATCGATGATGCCGTAGTTCCCCAGCACGCGCGGCCAACCGCCGGACTCGCCAACGTAGTCGAAACCGGTCCAGCGGAATTCGCCCATGATGGAGGGCTGGCTTTTCGTCATCCGCCAGGAACGCCGTGCGTCAATCTGCACGCCGGAATTGTCATAAGACGACTCATAGTAGGCGTCGGTTTCTGGAAAGACTTCCTTCTCCGTCAGCTTCGGATGATCGAAACCCGGCCGATAATAACGCGGATGCGTGCGGTATTCGCCGCGGGTTTGCAGCGAGTGGGGCACCTCGGAGAGATACATCTTGCGATCCGGGTAGCGGGCGCGGTCGCCCTCGATCTCGAACACGGATTCGACGCCCTCGTTGTAGCCCACGATATCCAGCTGCTCGGTGAAACCGCTTTCATTGGCGCTTTTGATGTGGTTGCAACCGACCGTGACCGGGCGGGTGGGGTCGATCTTGTGGCAGAGATCGCGGAGAACCTTCACGGTTTCGATCTCGCCGTTTTTCACCGATTCAGGGACCTCGTTGCCGACGCTCCACATGATCACGCACGGGTGGTTGCGATCGCGCTTGAGATGGTCCGTGAGGTCACGCTCGTGCCACTCGTCGAAGTATTTATTATAGCCGAAGGGAGCCTTGCCTTTGTTGTTCTTGCTGGCAACGAGCAGCTTGCCCTCGAAGTCCCAGCCGCGCCGCCACTCGTCGAAAGTCTCATCGAGGACGAGAAAGCCCATTCTGTCGCACAGCGCCATCATCTCGGGGGAATGCGGGTAGTGCGCGGTGCGGATCGCATTGCAGCCCATGTCCTTGAGCATTTTCAGGCGGCGCTCAAGTGCCTGGTCCCACAAGGCGGTGCCAAGCGGACCGAGGTCCTGATGGTTGCAGACGCCTTTCATTTTTATGCTTTTGCCGTTGAGAAACATCCCGGTCTTCGCCTCGAAGCGCAACTCGCGCACGCCAAACGGCGTCTCGTAGCGGTCGGACAGACGTCCGCCATCGCGCAACTCGGTGCGCAACGTGTAGAGGTTCGGCGAGTCCGGTGACCATAGCGCCGGGTTGGCGATTTGGAGTGACTGATCGACGGTTAGTTCGGCATCCGCCGCCAGTTCATGAACTCCCTCGGCGGTGGCGACCACCGCGCCTTTTGAATCGAGCACGCTCTGGGTCACTGTCACGGATTTCGCCGCGGCATGACAGTTGCGGATCGTGGTCTTGACGGCTACCTCGGCCTGCGTGGCGGAGATTTTCGGGGTTGTGACATAGGTGCCCCAGTGGACGACGCGGAGGGGATCGGTGATTTTGAGCCAGACGTGGCGGTAGATGCCGCTGCCAGTATACCAGCGGCCGGATGGCAGACGCGAATTATCAACGCGCACGGCCAGCACGTTGTCCCCCTTCAAATCCAGGTAGGGAGTTAGGTCATACTCGAAGCCGATGCAGCCATAGGGCCGCTTCCCCAGCCGGTGGCCGTTGATCCAGACCTCACCATTCATGTAAACCCCGTCGAACTCGATGAAAACCTTGCGGACTTCGGCGGCGGACGGGGCTTTGAAGGATTTCCGATACCAACCGGTGCCGCCGGGCAGAAAGCCACCGGGCGCGCCGCTCAGGTTGGCGGGGTCGAAGGGGCCCTCGATGCTCCAGTCGTGCGGCAAATCGAGCCGACGCCAGCCGGAGTCGTCAAACACCCGCTGCTCCGCTCCCGCGGGGTCGCCTTTGGTGAAGGTCCATCCAATGTCGAACAAGTCCCGGACCCGCGTGGATTCGGTGGCGGAGGAAAATCCGGCGCCGATTCCCAACAGGCTGACCTGAATGATCAAATACCGCAGGAGATTTTTCAGTGCTTGGTTCATTTGCTCCGTCCAATCCATCAAGGACCGGCGGCCTTGCAAGCCAAAACCCGGTCCTGACGCATAAGCGCGTTAAAAATCCCCATGTGAACCGACAGAATACGGGCCGACCGCGCGTAAGACGGTGGCCCTGCCCGCCATGATACCCTGCCCGCCATGATAAAACGCCTCTTTCTATTCTGTGCTTTCGCTTTCTCCGCTATGGGGGCCACACCCCGTGACGCGCTGCCACTGGACGCTCCGGAGTGGCCGCAGAACTACCGGCTGCACCTCGAGGGCGCGGCCCGTGTCCGTCTGGCAGACGGCGTCGCGATCCCGCTCGGTGCGAACGGCCCGCACGACATCGCCGTCGAGCATCCGCCGGAAAGCGCGCCGGTGCTGCGGGTCTGGTCGGGCGGGAAACTGGTGCGCGGGCCTGAGAATGTGCCCGCTCTCGCCGCAATGGACGGCAAGGATTTCCCGGATGCGAACCTCAACCTTGGTGCCGATTTCACGGCGATGGCGTCGTTCGAATCCGCCGGTGACGGCACGCTGTTCTCGATGTGCGCGCCGACCGGCAAGTGGTCACCGGGGGCGAAGGCGCTGTTCATCCGCGGCGGCAGGCTGGTCTACGACATCGGCTTCCTCGGTGCGACGAGCGGTGGCCCAAACATCAATGACGGCAAGCCGCACACGGTGGCGCTCCGGGTGCGCGCGGGCGCCGCGCGGTTGTGGCTCGATGGCCACGTGATCGGGGAGAAGGCCGACTTCACCAAGCCCGACCCGGAAGCGCACGTCTTCAAAATCGGTCGCGCAACGCCGGATTTCGGCGGGGATTTCAAGAATGGCCACATCAGCGCGGTGCGGGTGTGGAAGCGCGCGCTGCCGGACGAGGAGATCGCGCTGTTGTTCAAAGACGGCGGCGCGGGCGCTAACACGCCGGATTTCACGCATCTTCCCAAGGCGGACACCAGACCGTTGATCGAAGGCGGCTCGGGCTGGGTGCAAGCGCTGGAGCGCAGCGACCACGGGGAAATCGTCAGTCGCTGGAATGCGCGGACGCTGAAGCAGGGACGGGACATCTACAGCATGATGTGCGTGATCTGCCACGGCACCAAGGAACAACCGGGCTCTCTGCCCACGGCGCTGCGTTTCGCCGAAGGAACGTTCAAGAACGGCTCGGACCCCTACTCGATGTATCTCACGCTGACGAAGGGCTACGAACAAATGGTGGCGCAGCCACAATACACCACCGCCCAGAAATACGCGGTGATCCACTACATCCGGGAAACGTTCTTGCGCCCGCACAATCCCACACAGCTCACTGAGATCACCCCGGAATACGTGGCCTCCCTGCCGAAGGGACTGGCGCGGACCGAGGCGGAGAAGGTGGATCACTCGCAGACGCCCTTTGAGCAGATGGAGCTCGGTCCGGCGCTGTTCTGGACTTATCAGGTAGCGCCGGACAACATCGCGCAGAAGGGAATCGCCATCCGTCTTGACGAGGGGCCCGGCGGCGTGAGCAAGGGCCGCGCCTGGATGGTTTACGATCACGACACGATGCGCGTGGCCGCCGCGACCACGGGCAGCTTCATCGACTGGAAGGGCATCGCCTTCGATGGCAGCCACGGGTCGCACACCAGCCTAACGGGTGAGCGGCAGTTCGTGAATCCGTCCGGCCCGGGATGGAGTGTCGATGGCTTTGAAGACAAACGCGCGTCGGCCCGGGACGGGAAAAAATACGGCCCGCACCCCGGATTGAAGTTCGAAGGACTCTACTTGCATGGAGACCGGACCGTGATCGCGGCCAACATTCACGGCACCCGCGTGCTCGAGTCGCCCGCGTGGCTTGACCACGGCGGCACGCCGGTGTTCGCGCGCACGATCAACCTCGCGAAGGCGGAAAAACCGCTGCGTCTGCGCGTGGCTCCGGATGACGTGAACGTCGTCTTGCGCGGCGACGGGACGCTTGGAAAAGAGGACGGCTTCTGGATCGCGACCCTGCCATCCGGGGCGAAGTCGCGGATTTGCATCTCCCGTGGGGACGCCGCGACGCTCGACGCCGCGGCTAAATCCATGACGGCCCCGCCCGACCTAACACCACTGACCCGGGGCGGGCCGCCAAGGTGGCCGCAGACGGTGACCACGACCTCGGTGGCGGGTAATGAGGACGCCGCGTTCATCGCCGATGATTTCCCGCTGCCGCACGGCAACCCGTGGCAAAGCTGGCTGCGTCCCGGTGGCTTCGATTTCACGCCGGATGGCAAGTCGGCCGTCGTCGCGATGTGGAACGGCGATGTCTGGCAGGTGGACGGCGTCGCCGAAAAAGCCCCCGCCCCGCTGACGTGGCGCAGGATCGCCAGCGGATTGTTCCAGCCACTGGGAGTGAAGTTCCGCGGCGGTGAATTGTTCATCACCTGCCGCGATCAAATCGCACGGCTGCAAGATCTCAACGGCGACGGCGAGATCGATTTCATCGGCTGCTTCAACGACGACGCGCAGGTCACCGAGAATTTCCACGAGTTCGCAATGGGGCTGCAGACCGATGCCGCGGGCAATTTCTACTATGCCAAGTCCGCCCGCCACGGGCTCAAGGCAGTCGTGCCGCATCACGGTACGCTGCTGCGCGTGGCTGCGGACGGCTCGAAGACCGACATTGTCGCGACAGGATTCCGCGCGGCGAACGGCGTGTGCGTCAATGACGACGGCAGCCTGTTCGTCACCGACCAGGAGGGCAACTGGACGCCGAAGAACCGCATCAACCGCGTGAAGCCCGGCGGTTTCTACGGCAACATGGACGGCTACTCCGGCGTCACCGATTCCTCGGACTCCGCCATGGAGCAGCCGATGGTGTGGATCACTAACAAGATGGACCGCAGCCCCGCCGAGCTCGTGTGGGTGCCCAAGAACGCCTGGGGCAACCTCGGCGGCAGTTTGCTGAACCTCAGCTACGGCACCGGCCGCGTATTCATCGTGCCGCACGAGGAAATCAACGGCCAATGGCAGGGCGCGGTCTGCGAACTGCCGATGCCCGCCTTCGCCACCGGCATCATGCGCGGGCGCTTTGGTGAGGACGGCGCGCTCTACACCTGCGGCATGTTCTCTTGGGCGGGCAACGCCACCGCGCCGGGCGGCTTCCACCGCATCCGCCGCGGCGACAAGCCCGCCCAAGTGCCGCTGGCGGTGCATGCCGCGAAGGGATCACTAACGGTAAATTTCAGCGATCCTGTCGAACCGGGAGAATGCGCCATGAAAGTGTGGTCGCTCAAACGCGGCGAGCGCTACGGCTCCGATCACCATGACGAGCACGCCCTGGCGATCCGCTCGGTCAGAACCAGCGACGACCGGCGGGAGGTGGTTCTGGAAATCCCCGGTCTGGCGCCCACGCAATGCTACGAGCTGAAAATCGCCGGCAGCGTGCTGCACGGAACGATTCATCAGCTCAGGTGAAATCACCAAGAGACGCGCAGGACGAACACCAGAATTCCCGGCCGGGATCCGTCCCGGCCGATTTCTGATAGAACGTCAGCCCAGGCCCGGAATCCGCCAGCCTTCGCGGTAATCCCTGCGGACGAATTGATTCGCCTCGGCGAGATCGAACTTCAGTCCCGGACTGTCCCACTTGAGCGTGGCGCCCGGGAAACGCGAAGCGATGCCGCCCAACAGGATTGCCTCGGTGAGCGGGCCTGCGTAGGAGAAATCCGCCGAGGTCTTGCCGTTGCCGCGGCAGGCTTCGATGAATTGCTCCCAGTGATCCGCTCCGGTGACGCGCGGCAGCTTGTAGTCCTTGAATTTCTCCTTGGAAAACAGTTCGAGGCGGCTGACGTGCGGGAGCACAAGCACGCCCTCGGTGCCGATGAAGATAGAACCCTGATCCGGCAGCGGTTTGCCTTCCAACAAGGCGATGATTTCCTGAGGAGGCCTGGCCGCACCGTCATACCAAGTGACGTTGATGCTTTCACCCTCCGTCATGGGCGTGCGGGCGAAGGAATAGATGACTTTCCCGTCGACCGCCCAGTTCCATGCGTTCGGCACCGGGCCTTCGGAGCGGACGGAGACGGGCGCGTTGAGTTTGAGGCTCTCGAAAATCGGATCGAGGATGTGGCAGCCCATATCGCCAAGCGTGCCGGTGCCGAAGTCGAGCCGCTTGCGCCAGTTTCCCGGATGATAGTATCCGCCGCCGATGAACGGACGATCGGGGCGGACGCCGAGCCACAGGTTCCAGTCGAAACCCTCCGGCACGGAATCGGTTCTGTCGGGCTTTGCCGCCGGATCGCCCCAGGTCTTGGACGACCATGTGTGGACGTCCTTGATCTTGCCGATCACGCCGTCCTGGATGACCTGCGCGGCCATCCGGTAATACGCCGTGGAATGGATCTGGATGCCCATTTGCGTGACGACCTTCTTTTCCTTGGCCAGCTCGGTCATGCGGCGGACTTCATGCAGGCTGTGAGCGAGCGGCTTCTGGCCATAAACGTGCTTGCCCAGTTGCATCGCGCTGACGCCCATGGGTGCGTGCATGTGATCGGGAGTGGATACGTTGACGCTGTCGATGTTGCCGGCCTCCTTGTCGAGCATCTCCCGCCAGTCCTGATAGAATCGTGCCTTGGGGAATTTCGCGCGTGCCGGGGCCGCCTGGGCGAGGTCCACATCGCAGAACGCCACGATCTCGACGTTCTTGCAGTTCGAGATATGCGCGAGGTCGGACTCCGCCATGCCACCCAGACCGAAACAGGCGTGGCGGACCGTATTGGAGGCTGGCTGCGCCATCAAACGGGTGGAGATGAAGGGAGCGGTGGCTGCCGTGGTACCGAGCAGCTTGAGTAGCGAACGGCGAGAGTAGAGAGACTGGTTTTTCATGATGTGTGGTCTTAGTTCAGTTGAGTGGTTTGATTGAAATGTTACGGAACATCAAGGGATCACCGTGACCGGCAAAGCCGAAATAACCGCTTTTCCGGTCCTTTCCCGGATGAGGTTTTTGGTCCAAAAATTCTGTGACCTTGCTCACATCAGCATCGAGAATTTTGGAGCCGTTGAGTTCCACCTGAATGGTGGAGCCTTTGACGGTGACTTCCTGATAGTTCCACTCCCCGGCGGGATATTGATATCCGGTGATGGCTCCAACCATGCCGTAAACCGATCCATGAACCTGACGGGGATCCAGTTTGATGCCTGTGACTTTTTCCCATTGTTCGTCGAGCACCTGTAATTCAGTCATGCCATCGTAAGCCGGGTTGCCTTGGCCGGGGAAGCGAATGGCGAGGCCGTTGTTGCCGCCGGGTTGCAGTTTGAATTCAAAACGCACGATGAAGTCCGCGAACTCGTCCTGGGTGTGGAGTGTGCCGTCTTTTCCCGGCAGCCACTCGATGGCGGAGTCGGTCACGCGGCATGCATCGGTCGCGCCGGCCCAACCGGAGAAGTCCTTGCCGTTGAAGGCTGGCTTAAATCCCTCGGGACCAGTTTCGCGCAGCAGCTTGTTAGCCTCGTCGCTGCCGATTTCCCGGATGAAGACATTCTTCCAGGAAATCTCGCCGCCGTGCGTTTGAAGTTGGATCGGGCCGCGTGCCGGGACCGGTTGCTTGCGGTCGTAGTAATTTTCCATCACCGCGCCATTGACGGTCTGCTGGTCGTTCAACCACACCCAGACCCGCGAGCCGACCATGATGATGCGGAGCTTGTTCCATTCGCCGAAGGGCTTGTCCGCCTTGACGAGCGGATCTTTTCCGGGCGCGCCTGCCGAGTTGTTCCACAATCCGCCGGAGCCCTTGTCCGCGCCGATATTAAACTTGGCCGTTTCGGTGGAATCCCAGATCTGCACCTGCGGGCAGCCGCGCAGATAGATGCCGCTGTCGGCGAGTGGCACCGTCTTGTAGTCCACGAGCAACTCGAAGTTCCCGTAGGATTGATCGGTTGTGAGGAACAGGCCCTTGCCGTCATTGACGAGCACGCCGTTTTCCACGCGCCAGTGATTCTGGATATCGGCCAGGGAAGCGTCGTGCTTCGCTTTGAACTCGTCAGCTGGCAGCGCGAGATATTTGCGTGGATCCTCGGTTTCCGCGCCCCACCAGCCGCTCAAGTCGGTGCCGTTGAAGAGCGCGGTGAAACCCTGGGGCGTGGTGTTCTCTGCGGATTGAGCCGGGGTTGCGGACACAAGTGAGGCGGCGCATATCAACGCCAAGGCAAACGGGTGGTTTTTCATGATTAGGAATGGATTAGCGGGTTCAATGCGGCGTCTTTGTTTCACCCTCGGCAGGGTCGACATTGTCGCGGAAAAACAGCAGGAAGATCACCGCGATGACGGCCGCCATGCCTGCTGGGAAAAGCCAGTAGTATTTCCATTCGGTCATCGCTTGGGTGACCAGCTCCGGATTCACGCCCTCGGGGTAACCCTTGCCGAACATGCCAGCCATCGATTCGAGGAACGAAGGAGCGGGTTGGCTGCCGGCGGTGGCCTTGATGTTTTCCATCAACGCAGCGTGGTTTGCGGGAGCGGCCCCATAAACGCCGAAAGTGTTAGGAAGCGGAATGGTGGTGAACGGCCAGTTGCCACCAAATGCCATGCGGAAACCGAAAAACATGCCCAGGCCCTGGGTGAGGAAAACCAGCAGGCTCTGCGCCTGGCTGCGGACTTCGGCGGGAGCCTTCTTGTCGGTGTAGATGAACCCTGTGACGAAGAAGAAATCATAACAGATACCGTGAAGCGCCACGCCCATCAGGAGCATCCATGTCACTTGCTCGGGAGCGCCGAAGGAGAACAAGAAGTAGCGCAGCACCCAGCAGCCCATGCCTACCAGCAGCATGAGTTTCACCCCGAGCCGGCGGAAGAAGAACGGAATGAGGAGCATGAAGACGATCTCTGACATTTGACCGAGGGTCATCGTGGATGCGGCTTGTTTGAAGCCTGCGGCACCAAGAAAGGCGGAGGTTTGCCCATAGTAGTAACCGAGCGGGATGCAGATCAGCATCGAGCAAATGGCGAACACCAGAAACGGCGGGTTTTTCAGCAGTTTGAGCGCGTCCAACATGAGCAGCGAACCGATGTCAATGGGCTTGCCCTTGGCGGGAGGCGGTGTGTGGGGAAGCGTGAAACTGTAGACGCCGAGCGCGATGCTCGATACGGCGGCGATCCAGAAAATGTTCAATGACGCGGACCATCCGGCGATGCCCAGTGTGAGGCCGGCGACGATCCAGCCGATGGTGCCCCAGACGCGGGCTTTCGGGAACAATTCCTGCGGCAGATGCGTGAAGGTGATGGTGTTACCCAGCCCGAGGGTGGGCATGTAGCAGAGCATGTAGGCAATCATCAGCCAGACGATTTGCCCGCCTTTTTCCGCGCCTTGCGGTGCCAGGATGGCGATGGCGCACATGATGCCACCACCGATCAACATCAAGACACCCATCACGCGCTCGGAAGAGAACAGGCGGTCGGCGATGAGACCGAGGAAAAGCGGGGCGAAGATGGCGGCGATCGGCGCGCTTTCATACGCACCGCCGATGAAGGCCGCCAAGTCGTTGTTGCCCATCGCGAGGGCCAGCGTGGCGAACCAGGACCCCCATGCGAAGAACTGGAGGAACATCATCACGGAGAGCCGGATGAGGGTGGAGCGCGGGGACGGGGTCATGGTTGTAATAGGACGTTAGATATTCAGAGTTTCACGGGTGCTCCGCTGCGGATGGATCGCTCCTCGGCCTCGCAAATTTCCAGGGCGGTCACGCCGTCGAGGGCGGTGACCACGGTCGGTGCCTGGCGTCTGGCCACGCAGTCCACGATGTAATCGATTTCCTTCGAGTAACCATCGCCATCGCCGGTTTCCACCACGCGGGGTTCCTTGCCGGTTTCGGAGGCTATCAGAGAGTTAGCACCGCGGGCCAGGTCGAAGTCGATCGTGGCTTGTTCGCAGAGCAGGGTGTAGGACATGTTGAACCCTTGGTTCAGCAGCCAGCCGCCCTCCGCGTAAACGTTAGGACCGCCGGGATAATCGTATTGCGTGACCACATGGTTGATGGATCCGCTGGCTGCGAGCACGCCGGAGGAGAAGACGCCCGCCGGCCGGCCGAAGAGGTGGTTGACGAAATCGGTGTCGTGGATGTGGAGGTCGAACAACGCGCCACCGAGGTCCTGGCCGCCGGAGTAGGTGCCCTGCTGGCTCCAGCCGGGCATCGCGGAATCGCGGCGGAATCTAGCGGCGAGCACCTTGCCGTAGGTTTGTTCCTCCACCGCTTGCTTGAGCCAGCTCCAGCCGGGCCAGAAGCGCATGCACATGGCGGGCATCAGGATGCCGGGCGAGTTCGCCGCGACCTTCAGGATTTCCAGAGCCTCCGCCGAGGTGCGGGCCAGCGGTTTCTCACAGATGACGTGCTTGCCGGCATTCAGCCCTGCGATGACCTGCGCGGCGTGCAGCGGCGTGGGCGTGCAGAAGTCCACCAGCTCGACATCCGCGTCGGCTAACAATTCCTCCGTCGTCCGGTAAACCCTCACGTCCGGTCCGAGATCGATGTCGTCGGATTTCGTGATATTGCCGGAGACCCCGGCGAGGATGCCGTTGACCGGCACGCGCACGGCGTCGCAGACCGCGACCACGCGCGCCATGGGGTTGGCCAGGTAGGCGCGGAGATGGGTCACGCCCATGAATCCGAGACCGACGACGGCCACGTTCACGGGTTTTGCGGCAGTGGAGGCGGATGGCATGGGATTCGGGTTCAAGGGATGGATTTCAAAACAAGCTCGCGAGCGGTGCGGATGTCGGCCACGCGCTGGTCGCCGGCTTCGCGCTCGACGACCAGGTCGCCGGTGAAATCCGCATCCGCGAGCGCGGCGAAAAACGCGGGCCAGTCCACCTGCCCGGTGCCCACGGCGACCTCCTCGCCCCAGGTGCCGGGGACGGCGCTCTGCACCGCGTCTTTGACATGCACCTGCCGGATCCAGCGGCCGAGCAGGCGCACCGCTTCGACCGGATCGCCCTTGCCGTATAACAACATGTTGGCGGGGTCGAAGTTGACGGCCACATTGGGCCGATCCAGCACGACTAACAACGATGCCAGTCCGGCGGCGGTTTCCTGGCCGGTTTCCAGGGCGACCGTCATGTCGGCGGCGGCGAAAATTTCCGCCACGGCGGCGAGGCGGGCGACCATTTTCGAGAAATCCGGGTCCGCCGGATCGTGCGGGACGAAGCCGGCGTGGAAGGTGACGAGCTCCAATCCGAGCGCGGTGGCGATTTCGGCCGTCGCGCGGATGTTTGCCAAATTCTGCTCCCAAGTCGTGTCTGGGGCGATCCCGCCGGTCACCCGGATTGAGTCCAGCGACAAGTAATCCTCGCCCACGCAGCCGAACATGCCCGAGATGATCGCAATGCCTGCCTGCCGCAGCACATCCTGCGTTTCACCCCAGACGGCGGGGTCCTCGCGAAGTGGATCGAGGGCGAGTTGGACCCGGTCGATGCCGGTGGACTTCAATTTGGCTGCCAGATCATGCGGATCAGTCGCGAGCAGGGACCAGGAGCAAACGGCGAGTCGTTGGGGCAAAGGGGCGGGATTCATGGAATTCAATGCGGCTGACTATACGGACTGATCGGGCCAACCTTTCACCTCCGGCAGGCTACGAGGAACAACCGGCTGCAGCCGGCCGCGTCAGGTTGCACGCTTTGATTTCCCAGTCAGCGTTCTGATTTACCCGGCGACGCTCGACACCGTGCCGAAACTCGTCAATCAAAAAAAACACCACCTGTCGGCCTATCAGCACGCGCGGAGAGGACTTCGGCATGTGGCATGCTGACCAAGCCCATCGAGGTCACCTTGCAAAGAAGTAAAAACATCCTCAACTTCGAACTCAAACAAGACAGCCGCGGAGTGACGATCAAGGACTTCACCCTCACGGCGGTGAAGTGACCAGGGCGGTTGTCTGGTTAGCTGATTTTTGGAGGGGAGGTTTTGAGGAGGCACAAGGCGGCGTGGGGTTTGGCGCTGTG
>NZ_JBIKBQ010000107.1:0-14253 GCF_058122085.1 Luteolibacter sp.
GTTTTCAGGCGGATTCATGTAGAGTCCCACCACCTCAAGCAGCTTCTCTTCAAACTGGGGATCCGGACTGAAGTTGAACGTTCTCAAACGATGAGGATGGAGATCATGTTCTTTCCGCACGCCGTGCACATAGCTTTTTGAAAGTTTCAGTTTCTTCGCAAGTCTCTGGCTGCTCCACCGGCTCATTCCTTTGGGCGGCTTGCCGCATACCGTGGTCACAATCTTCTGCTTCGTTTGTGGGGAATGAACTGGCGGTTTGCCTGCGCGAGGCGCATCTTCAATACAAGACAGTCCGCTCTGCTGAAAGCGGGTGCGGACATTGCTGATTGCGTTGCGATGCATGTCGAGTTTCATGCCTATTTCAACGTTGCTCATGCCTTCTGCCGCAAGCAGCAGGGCTCGGCATCTTCTTGCGATACGGTGTTCAAGAGTTCTGCGGCGCAGCAATGATTCAAGATGAAGGACTTGATCTGGCTGCAGCAAAAGAGGTTGAGCGGTCCGTGCCATGATTGAATCATAGCACAGACTGTTCCAGGTGCACAGTTATTTCAAGGACGTTTCACTAGGTTAGCTGTCGTCGAAAAAGACTTTGCAAAGAATATGGATGAAGCCCGTCACAGACGGGGAAATCTGATCCGGGAGAAGCGACCGGACAACAAAAGGAATCCCAATGCCGGGCGCATCGATACGGAAACATCGGGCACGATTGTTGATCCTTCATCCCGTCCCATCACCTCGCAAAAATGGTTTTGGCCGGGTCTTGTCAGCGCGATTCTGGTTGTCCTTGCAGGTCGGATTCTCATTAAGCGGAGAAAGTGATTCATGAGTAGGCGGCGGCATCTTGAATGCTAGCGGGATCAATCTGCGTGCCGAGGAAATCCAAATACCGACGGCGTCCCTCGCCGGGGCCGCGGACCAGTTCCAAATCCTCGTTGCCCATCCACACCACCAGCTCGCCGTCTTCGAGATAGCGCGTTTGGCTGGGGCGGATTTGCTCGTCTATCTTGAGCACCAATCCCTCGCGCGAATACCGCACCTGCAGCTCGCTGCCCCAAGGATCGCCCGCGATGCCGAATCCCTTGCCGCCGAACCGCCCGAGCGCGGTCATCCGGTGGGTGCGCGGTGAGTGTAGCCGGACCAGCATGCACAAGGCTTCCAGAATCGAGGTTTTCCCCTGAGCGTTGTCCCCGGTCAAAATCGCGCCCTCCGCCGGGACTTCAAGGTCCAGCGAGGCAAAGCATCGGAAATCCATCAAGCGCAGCGAGCGAAGCACGGCGAAGGAGTAGGGGGAAATCCGGGCGCTGGGAAGTGACGATTGGAGCGCCGGAGAGAAAGCATCGTGAAAAAATGGTTGCGTATCGCGGCGGTTGCATTCACTTTTTGGCCGAAACCTCATAAAAAAAGGTAATTAACTAAGGATTATGCTTCCAGAGCACGCCCCATTCACTTCTGACCAGCGCACCGCGTTGGATTCGCTTCTTGCCGGCTTCAATCCTGTCCAGCGCGGCTGGCTCAGCGGCTTCCTCGCCGCCTCGGGAACCGCGCCGGCTGCCGCGCCCGCGCCGGTTTCCGCTGGTAAACTCACCGTTTTATATGGCACCGAGTCGGGGAATTCCGAGGTGCTCGCGGACCGTGCCGTGAAGGCCGCGAAGAAGCGGGGATTCCAAGCCGTCATGAAAAACATGTCGGAAATCTCCATGGCCGAGCTGGCGAAATCCACCAAGCTTCTCGTCATCGTTTCCACTTGGGGCGACGGCGAACCTCCCGAAACCGCAGTCTCGTTTTACAAGGAATTCATGAACTCGGACCTTGCCTTGTCCGACGTCCGCTTCTCGGTTTGCGGGCTGGGCGACACGGCGTATGAGAAATTCTGCCAGATCGGCAAGGATGTGGACGCCAAGCTGGAAAGCCTCGGCGCGACGCGTGTTTCAGCCCGCCAGGATTGCGATGTGGACTACGAGGACGCCTACGCGGGCTGGTTGGAAAGCGCGCTTTCGGCGCTGGCTCCGGCCTCCGCGGCTGCGGTCGTTCAATCCACGGCCCCGGCGTTTGCCTCGTCGGTCGAGTATGGAAAAAAGAACCCTTTCCCCGCCGAGACCCTTGATAAGGTCGTTCTGAATGGCGAGGGCTCCGCCAAGGAAACCCTGCACTTCGAGTTTTCGCTCGCCGCTTCCGGGCTTTCCTATGAGCCTGGCGATGCGCTTGCGGTCATTCCGGTGAATGCTCCGGAAATGGTCAAGGACATCATCCAGGCCGCAAAGCTGACGGGGAACGAAGAAGTCGAAGTGAAAAACGTCGGCCGCAAGCTGCTCGCCGACGCGCTCCGCGAAGACTACGACATCACCGCTCTCTCCCGCGCCGTTTTGACGAAACTCGCCGAAGCCGGTAATTCCGCTGCGCTGCGCGAGCTGCTCGCCGAGGACGCGAAAGAGAGTTTGAAGGAATTCAGCAGCGGCCGCGAGATCCTCGACGCCATTGTGGAATTCGCGCCCAACGGGCTTTCCGCCGACGCGCTCACGGGAATCTTCCGCAAGCTGCCACCGCGGCTCTACTCGATCGCTTCCAGCCCGCTGGCCCATGTCGACGAAGTCCATCTCACGGTGTCCGCCGTCCGCTACGAAAGCCACGGCCGCAAACGGAATGGCGTCTGCTCGACCTATCTCGCCGACCTCGTGAAACCGGGCGATCCGGTCCAGGTCTTCGTGCAGCCGAACAAGAATTTCCGCCTTCCCGCCGATGGTTCCACCCCGGTCATCATGGTCGGCCCCGGCACCGGAATCGCGCCGTTCCGCGCCTTCGTCGAGCACCGCGCGGCGCTCGGCAGCCCGGGCAAAAACTGGCTGTTCTTCGGCGACCAGCATTACACCTACGACTTCCTTTATCAGCTGGAGTGGCAGGAGCATCTCAAGGAGGGCGCGCTCACCCGGCTCGACCTCGCGTTCTCCCGCGACCAGCCGGAGAAAGTCTATGTCCAGCACCGGATGCTCCAGCAGGCGAAGGATCTCTATCAATGGCTCGAGGAAGGCGCGCACTTCTATGTCTGTGGCGACGCCACCCGGATGGCCCACGACGTCCATGAAACGTTGATCTCGATCGTGGAAAGCCAGGCGGGCATTTCCCGCGAAGCCGCCGAGGCTTACGTCGAGAACCTCAAGAAAACCAAACGCTATCAACGCGACGTTTATTAAATTTCAAAATTTCCATCATCATGAGTGACAAGAAACTCTCCGCGAACGAATACATCAAGATCGACAGCAACTACCTCCGCGGCACGATCGCCGAGGGGCTTGCCGACCTTTCCACCGGCTCGATGTGCGAGGACGACCAGCAGTTGCTGAAATTCCACGGCACCTATCAGCAGGACGACCGCGACATCCGTGCCGGCCGCCGCAAGCACAAGCTGGAGAAGGCGTTTTCCTTCATGATCCGCATCCGCGTGCCGGGCGGCGTTGCCAGCCCGCACCAGTGGTTGGAGACGGACCGCCTCGCCACGCAATTCGCGAACGGCACCATCAAGCTGACCACGCGCCAGGCGTTCCAGTTCCATGGCATCATCAAGACGAATCTCAAGCGCACCATCGCCGAGATCAACCAGGCCGCCATGGACACCATCGCCGCCTGCGGTGACGTGAACCGCAACGTGATGTGCAATCCGAACCCGCATCTCTCGAAAATCCACGCCCTGGCATTGAAGGCGGCGGAGGATATTTCCGCCCATCTCACGCCGCAGACCCGCGCCTATCACGAGATCTGGCTGGACGGTGAGAAAGTGAAGTCCACCGAGGAGGATTTCGAGCCGATCTACGGCAAGACCTACCTGCCGCGGAAGTTCAAGATCACCATCGCCGTGCCGCCGTCCAACGACGTCGATATCTATGCGAACTGCCTTTCCTTCATCGCCATCGTCGAGGACGGCGAGTTGGTCGGCTACAACGTCGCCGTCGGCGGCGGCATGGGTTCCACCCACGGCAACGAGGCCACCTATCCGCGCATCGCGGACGTGATCGGTTTCTGCACGCCGGAGCAAGTCGTGGACGTCGCGGAAAAGGTCGTGCTCGTGCAGCGCGATTTCGGCGACCGCACGGACCGCAAGCACTCGCGCTTCAAATACACCGTGGACGACTACGGCCCGGCTTGGATTCTCGCCAAGTTGAATGAATACCTCGGCTACCAACTCGGACCCGTCCGTGATTTCAAATTCGAAGACAACGGCGACCGCTACGGCTGGGTCGAGGATGCCAATGGCAATTCCCACCTCACGCTCTTCATCGCCGGCGGCCGCGTGCTTGACACGCCGAGCTATCCGATGCGCAGCGGGCTCCGCGAGATCGCCAAGATCCACGACGGCGACTTCCGCCTCACGGCGAACCAGAACCTCATCATCGCGAATGTTTCACCGGCCAAGCGCCCGGAAATCGAGAAGCTGCTCGCCGAGTATGGCATCAAGGACAGCCATTTGAAGAGCGCGCTCCGCCTCAACTCAATGGCCTGCGTCGCCCTTCCGACCTGCGGGCTTTCCCTCGCCGAAGCCGAGCGCTATTTGCCGGACCTCATCACCGAGCTTGAGGAATCCCTCGAGGAAAATGGCTTGCGCCACGACGCCATCACCATCCGCATGACCGGCTGCCCGAACGGTTGCGCCCGTCCGTTCATCGCTGAGATCGGCTTCGTCGGTCGCGGTCCGTCCGCTTACAACGTCTATCTGGGCGGCGGCTTCGCGGGTCAGCGCCTGTCGAAGCTCTATCGGGAAAACGTCCCGGCGGAGAAGATCAAGCCGCTGCTCGCACCGATCTTCCAAAGCTACGCCAAGGAGCGGAATGACGGTGAACGATTCGGCGATTTCTGCATCCGCAACGGCCATGTGGCAGAGACCATCCAAGGGCCGGATTTCCACAAGAATCTGAAGCCCGAGGCGCTCGCCAAGGCTTGATAAATCCCCCCGCCATGGCTGCCTTGAAATTCCAACCGCCCGCAGGGGTTTCCACGGACATCGACGCCGCGGAGCTTTCCGCCGCCCTCGCGCCGCTGCGCGCCGGGGAGCGGCTGCGCTTGCTCTACGAACAGCTCGGCGACCGCCTCCTCGCATCCACCAGCTTCGGCCTTCAGGCGGCGGTGATGCTGCGCCTGATTCACGAATACGCACCGAAGATCCCGGTCGTCTTCATCGACACCGGGTTCCTGTTTCCCGAGACCTATCAGTATGCCGAGACGCTTACCTCGATGTTCGACCTCGACCTGCGGATCTATCATCCGATAGTCTCCGCCGCGCGGATGCAGGCGGTGTGGGGAAACCTCTGGGAAGACGGAAAGGACGGCGCCGACCGTTACGGGCTGATCACCAAGATCGAGCCGATGAACCGCGCGCTGCGGGAAACCGGGGCTGACGTCTGGCTCAGCGGCCTCCGCCGCTCGCAGTCGAGCACACGTCTGGACCGGCCCTTCGTCGAGCAGCAGAAGCGGACCGTGAAAGCCTATCCGATCCTCGACTGGGCGGACGCGCAGGTGGATCTCTATTTCCATCAGAACGGAATTCCGCGGCATCCGCTCGCCGAGAAAGGCTACGTTACGATGGGCGACTGGCATAGCACCCGGCCTGCCGAGGACGGCGATTCGGAATCCACCCGCTTCAACGGTGAAAAATACGAGTGCGGACTTCATCTTGACTCAGGCACTCCCGATTTCCAGATTTGACCTGCCAGAAGCTGACTGAGGCAGCCACGACACATTTCCCCAAAACTCCACCATCATGAACATCGCCGAAAACATGGTTGCCACTGTTGGCAATACTCCCCTGATCCGCCTCAACCACATCACCGCCGGACTCGACGCCGAGATCTGCGTGAAGGCTGAGTTTTTCAACCCGCTCTTCAGCGTCAAGGACCGCATCGGCAAGGCGATGATCGAAGCCGCCGAGAAGGACGGATCGCTCAAGCCCGGCGGCCTGATCATCGAGCCGACTTCCGGAAACACCGGCATCGCGCTCGCGTTCATCGCCCGCTCGAAAGGCTATCGCTGCATCCTGACCATGCCGGAAAGCATGTCAATCGAGCGTCGCGTGTTGCTGCGTCTGCTCGGTGCGGAAATCGTCCTCACGCCGCGCGCCCGCGGCATGAACGGTGCCATCGCGATGGCGAAGAAGCTTCTCGAAGAGCACGGCGAAGGTTCGTTCGGACCCGGCCAGTTCGACAATCCGGCGAACCCGCAGGTCCACCGCGAAACGACCGCCGAGGAAATCTGGCGCGACACCGACGGCCAGGTGGACGCGTTTGTCGCCGGAGTCGGTACGGGCGGAACACTGACCGGAGTCGGCGAGGTTTTGAAATCGCGCGGCACGGCCAGAATTTTCGCGGTGGAGCCTGCCGCGAGCCCGGTGATTTCCGGCGGCGCGCCGGGCCCTCACATGATCCAGGGGATCGGTGCCGGCTTCATTCCGAAAAACCTCAACGTCTCGATCATCGACGAGACCATCCTGGTTTCCAACGAGGACGCGATCGCCACCGCGCAAGCCTTGGCGCAGCTCGAAGGTTTGCCTGCGGGAATCTCCACCGGAGCGAACGTCTGGGCAGCGATGCAGGTCGCCAAACGCCCTGAATTCAAAGGCAAACGCATCGTCACCATCGGCTGCTCGTCCACCGAGCGCTACCTCTCGACCGCGCTGGCCGAGAAGGTCCGGGAAGAGGTTTCGAGCCTGCCGGTCCACGAAATTTAAGGCGGAACGGGAATTTCCGGTCAATACTGACAGCAAGCTTGCGCTTCGCCATCCTGATAGCCCAGGGTGGCGGCGTGACAGACACCATGGAAAGCGCCCGCCGATGGAGTGGTTATGTTTGCCCGGATTGCCGGTTCGTGTCCCGCGTGCCGAGGGATCATGACGGGAAGGGGATCCTTTGTCCGAGTTGCCGGCGGATGCTGAGGATTCCGACATCGCTGAACACACCGCCGCCATTGATCGCTCCGCGGCGGGCGGTGGATGAATCCGCTAGAGAGGGGAAGCTGCGCGGGTCGAAGAACCGCCGCCGCAAGAAGGCCGGCAGCGCGGAGAATCTCGCATGGGAGGCAGAGCCGAGATCATCCCGCGCGGAAAACAACGGGAAGGACCAAACTGGGCTGTTGTTGATCGGCGGGGTGGCCATGTTAGTGCTGGTCGCGGCCGGGGGTTTTCTCGCCATGAGCGGGGGAATCAAGCCGATCATCCACTCGGTGGGTCAAGTTGCCGAGCCACCCGCCGCTGTTCGGAATCCTGACGAGTCCGTCATTCCGCCCGCGGCCCGGCGCAGCGAGGCGGCTTTGCTGACCGAAGCCGAACCCTTGGCACGAAGATTCCTCGAAGCGACGACGGTGGAGGAACTTCTGCCTCTCGTCCGCAATCCCGCGGTGGCGGAAGCACGCATGCGCGGGTTTTATCCCGGAGGGATGGTCGAGGCTCCCGGCATGCAGTCGCTCGACTCGGGCGCGGGTCTTTCTGTCAGGGACAAGCTCGTCTCGCTCGCTGTGAGGACCCGCCATTTCGAGGAGAAATCACTCGCTTTCATTGATACCCCGCAAGGTCTGAAAATCGACTGGGAAAGCTGGGTCGGCTGGTCGGATATTTCCTGGAAAGAGTTCATGGCAACCAAGCCGACAAGTGGGCATGTCTTCCGCGTCATTCTGGCTCCGGTGGATTACTATAACTTTGAATTCACCGACGATCAAAAATGGCAGTCCTACCGTATGGAGTCTCCCGACCATGAACATTCGCTTTATGGTTATGCCGAGAAGGGCAACGTCTTGAACGGAAGAATCCTCACGGACAAGGACACCAAAAGCATCAACCTGATGTTGTCGCTCAAGTTCCCCGCCGGTGCGACTTCCAACCATCAGGTGGAGATCGAGCGCTTCGTTGCCGAGGGCTGGGTGGAGGAGGATTCTCAATGACCCCGACGGCTTACGACAAGGCGCTAGAGCTGAATCTGGACCCGGTCATTTACGGCACCTTCGCCGAGATCGGCGCCGGCCAGGAAACCGCCAACTGGTTTTTCCGCGCGTCCGGCAGCGCGGGTCTCGTGGCGAAGACGATTTCCGCCTATGACATGACCATGAGCGACGCCATTTACGGCAGTGCCGACCGCTACGTGTCGGCAAGCCGGCTCGGCGCGATGCTGGATCACGAGTACTCGATCCTGCTCGAACGCCTCGCCCCCAAGCGCGGCAAGGAGACGACTTTTTTCTCGTTCTGCAACACCGTGCGCGCCCGTGGCTGGCAGGATAGCGGCGAATGCCACGGCTGGCTCGGGTTGCGCTTCCAGATGAAGCCGGGCGATCCTCCGTCCGACATCACGCTGCACGTTCGGTTGTTGGACGCCGGCTCGATCGGCCAGATGGAGGCGCTCGGCATCATCGGCGTGAACTTGATTCACTCGGCATTCCACCACCGCGGGCATTTGAAGAGGTTCGTCGAGTCCCTGTTGGACAATCTCGCCCCCGGGCGGGTGGAGGTGGATTTGTTGAAATTCACCGGCCACGGCTACGGCTTTTTCGACAACCGTCTCTGCGCCCTGCAACTGGTCGAAAGCGGGCTGACCGACGCGACGATGTTCCTTCCTAACGGTGAAGTCGTCCAGCCCGCCGAGGCGCTTTACGGTCGCCCGGTGCTGCTGCTGCGCGGCAGTTTTGATCCGGTGATGAACGTCCATCTTGAAATGCTGGAGAACGCGCGAGAGAGTTTCGGCCGCTCGGTGAGTGCGGCAGATTGCGATTCGGCCATCGAACTGTGTGAGATCTCGATGCACAACCTGCTGCGAGACTGCGGGATGGATCCGGTGGATTTCCTGGACCGAGCGGACGCGCTCCAGTCGCTTGGGAAAACCGTAATACTCTCCCGCTGCGCCGAGTTCCACCGGATCGCGGCGTTTCTCCACCGCTATACCAGCAAGCCCATCGGCATCCTTCTCAGCATCGGTTTGCTCAACGAGTTGTTCAAACCGAAGTGGTCGGAAAGCCTCGCGGGAGGCCTGTTGGAATCCTTCGGACGCTTGTTCAAGAAGGGCGTCACCCTCTACGTCTTTCCTTGGAAAAACCGCCGCACGGGCGAACTCGTCACTGCGGAAACCTTCCTCGCTCCGGAGGACAGCGTGCATCTTTATCAGCACTTTCTAACGAACAAGCGGATCCAAGGCATTTCCTGTGACGACGACCAGTTGCTCGATTACACCGGTCGCGACGTTTGCCGGATGATCCATTCCGATGATACCCGCTGGCACGAATTGGTCCCCGAAGTGGCATGGCCGATGGCGGAGCGCCACGCCCGGCTCACCGGGTCCTGAGGCGCGGGCTCACTCGCGGGTCGCGTCCGTCCTGGCCCCGCGAAGATGCGACGGCGTCTTGAGCAAGTCGAAGTCCGAGCCGCAATACATGCAGCGGAACGTCTGCGTAGCAATGATCGAAAGGGTGGCGCTCACTCCGTGGCTGAAGGGAGGGACTCGCTTTGCCCGTGAGTGGGGGCGGGCTCCCGAGTTGATCAGCGGTGTCCCTTTGCAAAGCGGGCAATAGGCCGAACGCCGTTTGAAAAACGCGATCAGCCAGGTCATCACGCTGAACCCGATCCCGCCGAGAATGAGATTTCTCGCAAGCGGACTCGGCTCCAGAAAGAACAACACGAGCGCGGTGACCGTCATGATGAGCCCCAAAAAATGCAGCGCCGAGAAGAACACGGCGACGTTGAACGGCCGTTTTGATGGCAGCGAACGGGCGTGCAAAAACCTCGCCTTGGGAGGCGGCAGGGAGTGGCTGGCGTGGGACTCTCCGTGGTTCATTTCGCTGCGGCAGGTTCCAGAAAAGCCAGATAGCATGCAAGTTCTCAATTCTCAAGTGCCGGGACGCATCCGGTGGTGTTTTCACAATCATTTCATCATTCGGATTCAGCGCTCTTGACCGGAGCGGGGAGGGGTTTTAGGACTTCCGCATGACCCCACTTTACGAAGGAAAAGCCAAGCGTCTCTGGGCCACCGAGAATCCATACACCCTGCGCATGGAGTTCAAGAACGACGCCACCGCCTTCAACGGCGAAAAGAAGGCCAGTTTCGACAACAAGGGCCACCTCAACAACGAGATCAGCACGCTCATCTACGGCATGTTGGAAAAGGCCGGCGTGCCGACTCACTTCGTCCGCCAGATCGATGACACCAACGTCGAGGTCAAAAAAGTCGATATCCTCATGGTCGAGGTCATCGTCCGCAACTTCTCCGCCGGCAGCTACTGCAAGCGCACCGGCATCGAGGAAGGCCGAGCCTTCTCCCAGCCGATCGTCGAGTATTCCTACAAGAGCGACGAGCTCGGCGACCCGCTCATCAACGACGACTACATCCGCGAAATGGGCCTCGCCACTCCGGAAGACCTCGCCCATCTGCGGAAATCCGCCCTCCAGGTGAATGGCATCCTCATCGATTTCTTCGCCAAGTGCGGACTCAAACTCATCGACTTCAAGCTCGAGTTCGGCCGCCTGCTTTCCGATCCATCTGTCATCGTTCTCGCCGACGAAATCAGCCCCGACGGCTGCCGTCTATGGGATCTCAAGACCGGCGAGAAAATGGACAAGGACCGCTTCCGCCGCGATCTCGGCGGGGTGATGGAGGCCTATCAGGAAGTCCTCGGCCGCATCAAGGCCCAGGGCTGATCCCTCACTTGTCCGTTGATTTGGACGGCTTCACCGCCGTCCGTTCGATGAACTCGATGATCATTCCGGCGACGTCCTTTTTGGACGACTGCTCGATGCCTTCAAGGCCCGGGGAGGAATTCACCTCCATCACCACCGGGCCGTGATTCGAGCGCAGCAGGTCCACGCCCGCCACGTTCAGGCCCATCGCTTTGGCCGCGCTGATCGCCACGGCGCGTTCCTGGGCGGTGATTTTGACTTTCTCCGAGGTTCCGCCGCGATGCAGGTTCGAGCGGAACTCGCCGGGAGCGCCCTGCCGTTTCATCGACGCCACCACTTTTCCGCCCACCACGATGCAGCGGATGTCGGCGCCCTCCGCCTCCTTGATGAATTCCTGGACCAGGATGTTAGCATTCAGCCCCTTGAACGCCTCGATGACGGATTCCGCGGCGTTGGTCGTTTCCGCCAGCACCACGCCCACGCCCTGGGTGCCCTCCAGCAGCTTGATGACCAGCGGCGCGCCGCCGCACATCTTGATCAGCTCGCCGGACGCCTCGGTGTGGTGGGCGAAACCCGTCACCGGGAGCCCCACGCCGCGTTTCGCCAGGATCTGGAGCGAGCGCAACTTGTCCCGCGAGCGGGCGATGGCCACCGAATCATTCAGGGAAAAAACATTCATCATCTCGAACTGCCGGACGACGGCGTTGCCATAAAACGTGTGCCGCGCCGCAATCCGGGGAATCACGGCGTCCGCCACCAGCTCCTCGCCATCGACGTAGATCCGCGGCTTGCGCGAGGTGATGTTCATGTAGCAGCGGAGGTAGTCCACCACCCGCACCTCGTGTCCCCGCGCCTCGGCGGCGGTGACAAGGGCGGCGGTGCTGTAGAGCTGCGCGTTGCGGGAGAGAATGAGAATTTTCATGCGGGGAAAATGGACCGGAGGGTAAGGCGGAAATGCGGGTGCGTCCAATAGTCATGCAGCCTGCCGGTCAACTCTGTTTTGTGACTTTCAGCGTGACCGGGATCCCATCCTGAATCAGTTTCGCGGCGTAACATTTTTTGACTTATGGGAAATTTCGCCGCTTTCGAGACCAAGATGATCGCCGCAGGGATGGGCGATGCCGCCATTCGTGCCTTCCGCAGAAACTACGAGGCGCTGCTGCGCAACGAGTCGGGGTTGATCCCGGAAGAGGCGATTTCTCCAGCGGAGGGGCTGGCTTCGTTCGAGGAAATCGTCTCGTCCGGCGCGGCGGACGCGGCGCTGTTATCGCAAGCGGTGGTGATCAAGCTCAACGGCGGGCTCGGCACGGGCATGGGCTTGCAAGGGCCGAAGAGTCTGCTCTCGGTGCGCGACGGGGTGAACTTCCTCGACCTGATGGTGCGCCAGATTTTGGATCTCCGTAAAACCAGCGGCGCGAACGTGCGGCTGCTTTTGATGAACAGCTTCAGCACCAGCGAGGACACGCTCGCGCATCTGGAAAAATACCGCGCGCAGGGTCTGGCCGACGCCTCCGAGGTCGAGCTGATGCAAAACCAGATTCCGAAGATCGACGCGGCGACATTTCTCCCGGTCGAATGGCCGGCGGACCTGGATCTGGAATGGTGTCCGCCGGGTCATGGCGATCTCTATCCGGCGCTGGTCGGCAGCGGTTGGCTGGACCGCTTGCTGGCGGAGGGCGTGAAATACGCCTTTGTTTCCAACTCCGACAATCTCGGGGCGATTCTTGATCCTGCGATCCTCGGTTACTTCGCCAGATCCGGCGCGCCGTTCCTGATGGAAGTCACGCGGCGGACTGCGGCGGACCGCAAGGGCGGACATCTCGCCGTGCGGAAAGCCGACGGCCGCTTGTTACTGCGCGAAGTGGCGCAATGCCCGGAAGAGGACATGGAGACGTTCCAGAACATCGACCGCCATCGTTATTTCAATACCAACAGCCTCTGGCTGCGACTCGACTTGCTCAAGGAGCAGCTCGCCGCCGACTCCGGCGTGCTGCCGCTGCCGATGATCCGCAACAACAAGACCGTCGATCCGCGCGACAAGAAATCGACGCCGGTGGTGCAGTTGGAAAGCGCGATGGGCGCGGCGATCGAGTGCTTCGAAGGCGCGGCGGCCATCGACGTGCCGCGCAGCCGTTTCGCGCCGGTGAAAACCACGGGCGACTTGCTGGCGCTACGATCCGACGCATACGAAGTGCTGGACGACGGCCAAGTCCGCCTCGCCGCCTCGCGGAACGGGGTGCCGCCGGTGATTTTCCTTTCAGACGAATACAAGCTGGTGGATCAAATCGAGGTGCTGGGAGTTCCCGGTTTGATCGGTTGCGATACTCTGAAAATCAGCGGCCCGATCCGGTTTGCGCCGGGCGTGGTGATCGAGGGGGAGGTGGAGTTCAAAAATACCTCGACGGAAACCAAGACGGTGGAACCCGGCGTTTACAAAGATCAGGTCGTTAATTTGTAAATGACTGTGACCAAATCGGCGCTCCTGAGAGCGCTCGATGATTTCTCTCTCACCGGTCTTGCCTCGTCTTGATTCTGGGCCTAAGTGGTTCGCGCACATGGCAAATATCGGTCCCTTCCCGTTCCCATCCAAAGGTTTTGATGCGGCAATTTTCGACTGCGACGGGACGCTCGTGGACTCGATGCCAGTCCACTTTGAAGCCTGGTGCGACGCGCTCGCGCTTTACGGTGCCGGCGGTGTCTTCAAGGAGGACGTTTTCTTCGCCATGGGCGGCCGGCCGACGATGGACATCGTGGTCGAGCTGAATGACGAACACGACCTACGGCTGGATCCTGCGGCCGTGGCTTTGGCGAAGCGGGAATTTTTCCTGAAGCGGCTTGATCTGGTGACTTTGATCGAGGAGGTGGCCGCATTCGCGGAAAGCCTCCGCGGCAAGGTGCCGATGGCGATCGCGACCGGTGGCAGCCGGTTTGTGATCGAGAAGACGCTCAAGATTGTCGGAATCTCCGACTGGTTCGACGAGGTCGTGACCGCGGATGACGTGGTGAATGGAAAACCGGCCCCTGATATTTTCCTCAAAGCCGCCGAATTGCTCGGCGTGGCGCCCTCGAAATGCCTGGCGCTCGAAGACGCGCCCGCCGGAATCATCGCCGCGCAGAACGCGGGCATGCAGGTCATCGCGATTCCTTGCCCGCTTGTTTCCTCCGTTCGCTAGGATGCGGTGCTCTTGGTGGGGGGGCGTGTGTCGGCGGGGCGGTTTGGTAGAAGGCCCCGCAATGAAACAATTCCCTTCACTGAGCCTGGTGCCGCTGGATGCTATTTGAAGAAGGGGAAGTGATCCGGGATGAATTGCGAGCTGCACGCGCTTTCTCTATCTGGAGGAGGAGGAGTCCAAGGGCCGGGTGCCAAACAAGGTGGAGGACAAGCCGCCCAAGGATTTGAAGGATCTCAAGGGCAACACCAAGCTGATGACCACGCTGCGCAACGCGGTGAAGGAATCCGCGGAGGAGGAGGACGGCTGGGCGCGGCTCGGGCCGGTGGGATCGAGGATCTCCAATTCCGGGCCCTTCGACCACCGGACTTTGGCGGACCCGAAAGTTCGACCACGGAGGGGCTAAACTAAGCTGGTGTGGTGGGGCGCGGGAAAGAGATAGGTGATCATGGA
>NZ_JBIKBQ010000108.1:0-14183 GCF_058122085.1 Luteolibacter sp.
CGTGGGTCACGCCACGGGAACGTGCCGCACCAAGTTGCACTCGGAAGCGGCTTTTTGCTGCTCCATGCGGGGCGGCGAAGGAATCGCCCGCGCGATTCAATACAGTTACTTCCAAGACAAGGACACGGTGGTCCTGCCCTTTTATTCGAATGGCACGGCGACGCTGCGGTTTGCGGAGGGAACTTGCAAAGTTCGCCAGGAGACCGGCTATCCGCACAAGGGCCAGATGCGACTGGAAGTCCTCGAGAGTGAGGTAAACAAGAAAAAGAAGTGGCGCTTCCTCGTACCTTCGTGGGCAGTGAAGGACAGTTTTGAGATCCGCGTGAACGGCAAGAAGGCGGAGCCGCGCCTGGCCGATTCCTTTGCCGGAATCGAGGTCCCGCTTGTTGCTGGCACCGTTGTCGAGGTAGCCTTCCAGCAGGAGCGCGGACCGCGCCCGGCGGTGCAAGCCGAGCTGGCGAAGAGGGCCACCCGATATTTCGATGGGCCGCTGCTGTTGGGTTCGTCAACGGAGAAGGCCGATGAGCCGCTCATGCCGATTCTGGACCTGTTTGCGGTGGGCGGCAGCGGCGGCGAGCCCTGCGTCTACTTTCCAAACGGGAAGACGCAAGCTGTTGCAAAGGTTGCCGCCGACAGGAAAACCCCGAATCTGGCAGACACGGCGCAGGTCTTTCGTCGTGATCTGCCGCCTGCCCCCTTGCCCCGGGAAATCGCCAAACTTTTCAGTGCGCTTAAACAGGATAAAACATGGGTAATCTCTGGTTTTGCCTGGTCCGGTCCGCAGCAAGTGCAACAGGTCGTGCTGCAGTGGCCGGAATCAGGGGCGATGCCCGGGCCCGAAGCGATCGAGTTGCGCTGGTCGGCTGCTGGCGAGGCACACACGGCCGCACAACCGGGCATCATCGGGAACGGCCGCCAGTGGGTCTACACGCTGGGCAAGGCACCGGAGGGCGCCACAGTTGATGGCTTCGTCCTTGTGGCAAAGCGCGCCGGGGGGATGCCGCAGGCCCTCGCCGTCCCCAGCATCGAGATCCCTAGCAAGCCATGAGTCTCACTCCTCACAAGCCGAGGTTGGCGCAAGCCGAGCATCGCGGTCGGCGCGCGGTTTTCCAGACAAAAGGAATCCTGTATTCATTCATTAGAGGATTTTCTATCCAAACATTCCTGGGAATATGTGACATGCGTTGTTCTGCCCTGATTTTATCGGCTCTGCTGGTGCTGACGGTGCCCGTCTGGGCGGCGCCGGAGAAGGCACCGAGCAAGCTGGTGGTATTGCCGTGAGAGACTGGCACTTGAGGACTCGGGCGATTGGCGGACAGGGTGTTCGCGACGACGACACCCGTGCCGGCCGGCTCGCTTGGCCGAGTGGAGCACGACGAGCTTCGATACAATGAAGTCGCCACGCGCGTCATTGAGGGGGGTAAATCCTCCGCCCGCCGATATCGGACTTTTGGAACGACTGGCTGAGTTCTTCGGTCTATCGGGGGACAGCAAGCTGGCTCTCATGGACGAGGCCGCTCTCCAGCGGCGCGAAATTCCCGCCGATGTGGCCGGTCATGCGATTCTGCAACGGACGCTTCCCGCTTTCTTCCGTGCGGCTCGCGGCCATGAACTCACGCCGCAGGAGCTGAACAGCCTCGCCGAGGATATCAGGAAGCTGCACACTGCAGACAGCGAGTAAGTGAAACCACCATGGAGCATGTTTGGCAGAAAATCGAAGAGCCGACCTTTGACCTTTGACTTTGAGACTCTCTCCTACCCCAGTCCGTCGCTTTAATTCATAGAGTTGGTATTAGCCGTGCGGCGAGCGGGGAAAATTTATTTCCGGGGCAACTGAAAGCGTCCGGCCAGGATTCCGGGCACAGTGATGTCCTCGTCCAGTTCTTCCCAGCGGAGCGCGTAGCCATCGACTTCCAGCGCGACTTTTGCCAGCTGTTCGTCAGATGCATTGGCTAAAAGGCGGAAGCGGTCCGCCGGAAATCCGATGATCCGCCCATCGTGAAGTTCCATGTAGATGATGCGACCATCCGCCCACGCGCGGATGGCGGCAGCTTCAAAAGTCGCGGTGGATTCAGCGAGCGAGGTGTTCATAGTAGGCTTTCTTCAATGCTTGTTGGTGCTCAAAAACCAAAGGTTCGATGCTGCGGAGATCATGCGGCTTCACGCCCCGGTTGCTTGCCAGGAAGATCGAGGGCTCTAGCCAGAATTTGCATTCGCCATCGGCGGTCCGGACGTGGATGTGCGCAGGCTCTTGCCCTTCATCGGAATAAAAATGAAACCGGAATGATCCGATGCGCAACACCGTAGGCATGGCAAAAACCTATCACCGGAAATCTCCGGGGCGAGGCTTTTTGAGCACGATGCCCGCTCCGGCGTTTCCCCTCCGGTCGCCATTCCCCTCCACCTCACTGCGGCAGGTGGTCGCCGCAATACTCCTCGCCGTCGTGGCCGATGCGGAACTCGTCGTGCGGGTGGGAGACGTCGGTTTTCTCACAGATGACGCAGGTGTGAAAGGCCTCGGAGGCGGGGGGGGGCGCGGCGTTGAAGCGCTTTTTCCGCTGGCCTGACTCGATCGCCCGCGCGGTGCCGCGCAGCGCGGGAATCCCGGCCCAGATGAAATAATTCGTGAAAGCGACGAGGAAAAACGGTAGCAGGACCGGTTGGCCGGCGACGTTGAGAAGAATACCGGCCGCCATCAGAATCCCGAGAAAGCGCACCTGCACGGGGAGGATGAACAGCAGCAGGATTTCCACCTTCGGGAAAAGCGTGGCGAAGGCGAGGAAGGCCGCGCCGAACAGCGCCACTCCGCTCGACGGGATGCCGACCGGATAGACGAAATTCGCCAACAACACGAGGCCGATGCCGGTGTAATAGAACAGCGACGCCTTGAAACTGCCCCAAGCGTTTTCGAGGCCGTCACTGACCATGAAGACGAAGCTCACCGCAAAAATCAGCAGCAAGAGGCTGACTGGATTGAAGGTGCCGAATTGCGAGCCGGCGAAGAACATCGTGGCGACCCGCCAGATTTCCCCGGAGAAAATCTTCGCCCGATCAAATTCGAAAAGCTGCCCGATGTCCGGCCGGATGATCTGCAACACGAAGACGAGAACGTGGAACAACGCGTAATAGCGGAGGAATCCGGGAAATGCCAGCCAGCCGAAGCGGCGCTCCAATCGATCGAAAACAGTCATGTCGGCGGGGAACATCGCGGCTTCGCGCCGATTGACAAGCGCGGCGAGAGCGGAAGAGACCGGTTTTTAACGATCCAAACGCTCCGTGCCGTAATCCCCGAAAGGAACCAGCAAATCTCCGTCGGCGGCGACGGAAACTCGGCCCAAGTCAAAAGTCCAAGTTGGGAAATCCCACACCTTCGCCGCCTCGTCCTCGGCACCGGCGGCGAAGATGGAATCCCACTTGGTTCCGGTAAGTGTGCCCTCGGTCCAGCGAAGGTCACTTGGCTGCCAGCCGATCTTCAACGCTGGCTCCCTGATCCAAGTCCCTGCATTACCCAGTAGGTGCTTTTCCACTCCGTCTGCGGCGGTAATATAGACGCGCCTTCCACCAACTGCGGAAATCGCATCTGCGGGCTCCGCGAGGCTGGCGACCAAGAACGCGTCAATCCCATCGCTGGCGCTGACTTGGACGGTCTTGGCGCCCTGACTCTCGACCGTCCGGGTGAATGCCAAAAATCCCTTGGCATCGAGCTCGCTGACGGCGAAGAGCTCCCCAGGCAGGTCGATTAGCGGCCGAACGACTGGGGTCCCCGAGCTTGCGACTTTGATGACCGATACGGATTGGTAGGCTTGATCGGAGTCAAGCCACGGACCGGAATCGCCATCCCTCCACCGGGTGATTCCCGCGACGACCAGCCCGTTCGCCGCGTCGCAGGCGTTGTTTAACATCGATCCCGAAGGTCCGAGATCAACAGGGGTCTGGGCGACCGGGGCCTCTGGCAGCGAGACGTCGAACACCAGCAATTGCGGGGCTTCCCGCGGGAGCCAGTAAGGCTGAATCTGGTAAGGTTTAACCGAGGGTTTGTTTTTCAAAGAATTGGCGGTGGCCAGGAATCTCCTCTTCGGAGAGAACGCCGGCTTGGGCTCAGCCATCACGGGCATTGGCATGACAGTATCAACCGGATACATTCCAAACCAATGGGAATATTGATAGCTGATCGCCACGGCGGGGCGGTTTGGCTGAGGCCAGAGCAAGCGGTCGCCGACCAGTTGGGCACCGGATTTCGGATTCACCGAGCAAGTCCCCAGCAGGGTCAGCGCGGGGGCGGCCGAAGCGTCGTAGATGTCGAGAATCAGCTGGTTGGCCTGGTTTCCTCCATCGCCCATGAAGCGCGCCCAATAAATCCAAGGCGACGCGGTCCCGATCTGCCGGAGGACATACAACTTGCCGTCGCGGTATTCCGCGGCCTTGACGGTCCCCTCGCCCAGATCGGTCTCCGACAGAATCGCCTCAGGCAAAGTTGCCGGAGACACCCGCAAGGTCGCGCGTCCGCCACGGAATGATTGGCCGTCCTCGATCTGGAACAAATGACCGCCCACTTCCAGAACCCGATCCACGGGCCAAGCGAGCGATACATTGGAAAGCGTCGCCGGAGCATCGCGGTCGGAAACATCGGTGATGTCCATCACCCGCTGCGAGATCGAAACCACGGAGTTGCCGATCAGATCGGCACGGCGCGCGTCGAATTCATGGGGAATGAATCCACGAAGGCGCAAATCACGATTCGCGAGGTCGATGTCGAGCAATTGCACACCCGATTGCCCGATCGACCAATAGTTGGCGGAGAGAGGGATCATTGCCAGCCCGGCATCCGGCAGGACTTTCAGCGCCTTGTCATTCCACACGGCTTCACTGAATGATCCCGAATCCCCGAGATTGATCCGGCGAAGCAGTTTCGGGGCTGCGGGGTCCGCCACATCAAAAAGCGAAGCGGCGACTCTTTCTGACTCCATACCTATGGAAAACAGCAGGTCGCCGATGGGCTGCAAGTAGGAAGACCAACCAGGAACCTCAATATGGCCGGCCACGACGGGATTCCGGGGATCGGCAAGGTCCACTACCCACAGCGGATCGGTTTGCATGAAAGTCACCACATAGGCCTTGTCCCCCGCGAAGCGCGTCGCATAGAGACTTTCGCCGTTGGCCTCGATCAGTTCAATCCGACCGAGGACACGATTTTCGACCTCCATCGCATGAATACTCTCCGGTGACCAGGCACGGAAATTTTCAATGATCGTTTTGGGGACCCAGCCCGAGTCACTGCTGCGGTGTTCTGAAATGGTGGTCAGCACGTTGTTGCTCCACTGGATCCTGAATTTGTTCGAAATCACCCCTTCGGTGCGGATTTCTCCGGCCATCTGGACCAGGCCTGTCGGACGGATCGCAAAAACGAACACATCGGAAGCATTCCACAGCCCGTGCGGGCTGGTCGTCACCGCCAGCCAGTCGGCTCCCGAGGAAATCAGCGGCCCATTACCTTCAATCAATGTTTCGCCAGCTGCCAATGGCGGCTGGTTTTTGGAGAGTTGCCACTCGGTCAGACGGCTTTGGGAATTCCACTCGGTGGTGGCCAGAACCAAGCGGTTGCCCACCAAACGACTGTCGGCGAGACTGCCTGGAACGTCTTGAGTGAAGGTGATTCCAGCCTTGCCCCCAGCGACCTTGACGAGATTAATGCGCGTCCACGGGTCGCCTCCCGCCGAACTGCTTTGAGTCAGAAGAACCACCGTGCGATCCCCTTGGGTGCCGGGCAGCAGATAGAGATCCTGACCGACTGCGGGGAGCCGTAACGAAGCTGTCAAACGAGGATCCGCAGGATTCGCCAGATCAAGCACCTGCAAACCGCGCAGCTGGTTGAAAAAATAGACGGTGTTTCCCTCCACCTTCCAGATATCCGCCTCAACCGGAATTGCAGTGGGCACTTGCTCTTTGACTTCGGTGTCCTGCATCATCAATGGTAGCCTCCGCATGTAATCGAGCCCCATGGCCGCGGGACGGGACGCGCCAGCCGACTTGACAGGGCCGAAGGTCTTTTGCCCCTGATAAAACTTCGCTGGAAATTTGTCGCGAGACATTGTGCCCCCCACATACCAGCCGAGCGCTCGCCATTGAGTTTTCCGATCATTGCTTGGCAAATGGAACTCGACCATGCCGGACACTCCGCTTTGCGAGCTCACCTTCCGCCAACCGCCCGGACGTTGGAAACGGTATAAGGAGACGCTTTCAAAACCCTCGGCTACCGTCACGACCGCGGTCTGGCGATCCGTTGAAATCTGAAGTTTCAGGGATTTCAATCGGCCCTGCGCCGCGCTGAGTGGGGGGGAAGTCCCCAGAAAAAACACAGCGGCCATTAGAAACAGGAATAACCGCTGCAATATGCAAACGGAACGCAAACAATTCAGACGACGGGTTTTAATGGGGAAGTTCATTGCCGAAAAAATTCAAGAGAAGACAAATCACATCTCTTCTAATGTAAAGGATTTAGTGATTCTTCGCGCCTGCGCAATCCGACGGTGTATTCTCGCGCCGATTGACAAGCGCGGGTCGTGCTTTCAGTCTCCGCAGCGTGATTTCCGAAATCAAAAGCTCTCCGCTCGAAGCCGCCCACGTGGCGCTCGGTGCCAAACTCGTCCCCTTCGCCGGTTGGAACATGCCGGTGCAATACACCTCGATCATCGACGAGCACACGGCCGTCCGCACCGCCTGCGGGATCTTTGACATTTCCCACATGGGGCAGTTCATCGTCAGCGGGCCGACCGCGGCGGCGTGGCTGAACGGTTTGCTCACCAACGACATCGCCAAGCTCGGCATCGGCGAGGGGCAATACACGTTGATGCTCAATGAAGTCGGCGGCGTGATCGACGATTTGATCGCCTATCGGTCCGGCGCAACGGAGTTTTTCCTGGTGGTGAACGCGTCGATGATCGACGAGGACTTCGCCTGGATGGCGGCGCGGCAGGACGCGAATGTGACGCTGCGCAACGAGAGCGATCTTTGGGCGGGCATGGCGATCCAAGGGCCGGCCGCGGTGGAAATTTTCGCCAAGGTTTTCCCGGGCGAAACGCTACCGCCGCGCAACGGAATCATGACCACGGCCACAGGCTCGGTGGTTTGCCGGACCGGCTACACCGGCGAGGACGGCTTCGAATTCTTCAGCCCGGCCGCCGAGGGCATCGCCTGGTGGGACAAATTTCTCACCGCCGGAGCGAAACCCTGCGGCCTCGGTGCCCGTGATTCGCTGCGCCTGGAAATGGGCTATCCGCTCAACGGCAACGATCTTTCCCCCGAGCGCACGCCGATCGAGGCCGGGCTCGGGTTCTTCTGCGCGCTGGAAAAGGGCGACTTCATCGGCCGCGACACGCTCGTCCGCCAAAAGGCCGATGGCCCGGCGGTGAAGCTGACGGCGCTGCGATATCTGGACAAAGGTCCGCCGCCGCGCGCGCACTACCCGGTTCATTCCGCCGACGGCGCGGTGCTCGGAGAACTCGCGAGCGGTGTGCTTTCGCCCTCGCTGATGACCGGCATCGGCATGGCCTACATGCCTGCGGAGTTCTCGAAAATCGGGACGCCGCTGCAAATCGAAGTCCGCGGACGCCTGTTCCCGGCGGAAGTCGTCAAAAAGCCGTTTTACAAGAAATAGGCCGTATGGGACCTATGGGACCTATGGGACCTATGGGACCTATGAGACCTATGAGACCTATCATTTCCAAGCCATCAATAATCCACTGACTTACCCTATGAACACCCCCGCCGACCTCCGCTACGCCAGCTCCCACGAATGGGTTCGCCTTGATGGCGACATCGCCACTGTGGGCATTTCCGACCACGCCCAGGAAGAACTCACCGACGTCGTCTTCGTCGAGCTGCCCGCCGTGGGCCGCGCCGTGGACGCGGGCGATCCGACTGCCGTGGTGGAATCCGTGAAAGCCGCCAGCGACATTTACGCCCCGGTCGGCGGCGAGATCGTAGAGGTGAATCCCGACGTCGAGGCCGATCCCTCGCTCGTCAACACCGATCCCTACGGCAAGGGCTGGATCTTCAAGCTCAAGGTGAAAGACGCGGCCCACGTTTCCAAACTGATGGATGCCGCGGCCTACGCAGAGCAGATCAGCTAGATTTCGTTTTCAGCAAGCCACGGCCGCTCCAGACGTAGTTCCAGCCGGAAATCACGGTGAGCGCGACGGCCGCCCACAGGAAGACCGGCTGCACCCAGCCGCCTTCCGAAGACGGGCGCGCGAGATTGCCCAGCCACTCCAGCCCGGCGACTTGTTTCTTCGCGTGCTCCGCGGTGAGCCAGATCAGGCCGGTGATCAGATAGGCGAGCTGGAAGGTGGTTTTCCATTTGCCCAAACCGTCGGCCGCCAGGACCTGGCCGGCCTCGATAGCGATTTGGCGCAGGCCCGTGACCAGAAACTCGCGGCCGATGATCAGCGCCGTCACCCACACCGGGCAGAGGCCTTTTTCCGTGAAAAACACAAACGCCGCGCTCACCAGAATCTTGTCCGCCAGCGGGTCCATCAGTTTCCCCAGCGGCGTCACCAGCCCCATTTTCCGCGCCAGATAGCCGTCCACGAAATCGCTGACCGCCGCCACGATGAAGAGCACCAAGCCCGTGCCATAACCGGTCAGGGAGCTTTGCGAGACTGCCACCACGAAGGCGGCGGTCATCACAAGGCGCGAAAACGTGATCGCATTCGGTAAGTTCACGCGCGCAATGTGGGAAATGCATGGGCGGATAGCAACAAGGGGTTGCGCCAATCCGCCATTCCTCCTACATCATTGCCCGCCCATTCAACGGCACCTTATTATGAGCAATAGCGATTTCGGACTTATTGGTCTGGCCGTCATGGGCCAGAATCTCGTTCTCAACGTGGAATCCCGCGGCTTCCAGGTCTCGGTTTACAACCGCACCACCTCCGTGACCGACGAATTCGTCGCGAAGCACCCGGACAAGAAACTCGTCGGCGCGAAGTCGCTCGAAGAGTTCGTTCAGTCGCTCGCCTCGCCGCGCAAGGTCATGATCATGGTGAAGGCCGGTGCGCCGGTGGACGCCGTCATCGAGTCGCTCATCCCGCTGCTCGACAAGGGCGACATCATCATCGACGGCGGAAACTCGCTCTACACCGACACCGAGCGCCGCGACAAGTGGCTCGGCGATCTCGGCTTCCGCTTCATCGGTGCCGGCGTGTCCGGCGGTGAGGAAGGTGCCCGCAAAGGCCCGTCCATCATGCCCGGCGGCCCCGCCTCCACCTGGGAGGTCATGAAGCCGATTTTCGAATCCATCGCCGCCAAGGCCGAGGGCGAGCCCTGCGTCTTCCACATCGGACCCGGCGGTGCCGGCCACTACGTGAAGATGATCCACAACGGCATCGAATACGGCGACATGCAGCTCATCTGCGAGGCTTATAACATTTTCAAAGCTGCCGGCTTCACCCCGGACGAACTCGCCGAAGTCTTCACCGAGTGGAACAAGGGCGATCTCGAAAGCTACCTCATCCAGATCACCGCCGAGATCTTCAAACAGAAGGACAAAAAGACCACGAAGCCGCTCGTCGATCTCATCCTCGACACCGCCGGCCAGAAAGGCACCGGCAAGTGGACGCTCATCAACGCGATCGAAAACGCCGTCGTCGTCTCCACCATCAACGCCGCCGTCGAAGCCCGCATTCTTTCCTCGATGAAGGACAAGCGCGTTGCCGCCAGCAAGATCCTCAAAGGACCGAAGCCCGAGATCGACGTGAAAAAAAAGAAGCTCGTGAAAAAAGTCCACGACGCGCTCTACGCTTCCAAGATCATCTCCTACGCCCAAGGTCTCGACCTCATCACCGCCATGGGTGCCGAAAAAGGCTGGGATCTCGATCTCGCCAAGATCGCCGCCATCTGGCGCGGTGGTTGCATCATCCGCGCCCGTTTCCTCAACGACATCACCCAAGCCTATCGCAAGAATCCGAAGTTGGAGAACCTCATGCTCGCCCCGTTCTTCACGGACCTCCTCAACGGGTTCCAGGAAAACTGGCGCGAAGTGATTTCCATCGCCACCCTCGCCGGCATCCCGGTTCCGGCGTTCTCGGCCTCGCTCGGTTACTACGACAGCTACCGCAGCGCCGTGCTCCCCGCCAACCTGCTACAAGCCCAGCGCGACTTCTTCGGCGCCCACACCTACGAGCGCACCGACAAGAAGCGTGGCGAGATGTTCCACACCGACTGGCCGGACGTCATCGGCTGATTCAACCGCAGCTAGACCCTTGCCTTTGTTTGAAGCCCGGTCATGCGCGAGACTTCCGCTTGGGAGACGTCCCACTCGCCGCGCTTTTCGCGGAGGGTTTTCGCAAGGAAGTTAGGCAGCTCGATCACCAGACCCTCCCGACTTGATAGTCGTCGATGATTTCGTCCACGGAGATGATTCCCAATCCAAGGCGTTTGGATGTCGAGCAACCAGCCTGTCACGGTGGTGGCGGTCACGGGGCGTTGAAGGTTTTGGCGATTTCCGCGTTGAGCGCGGGGGCGTCAACGTTCGCGACCATTTTAAATTTCCTGCCTTTGAGTCCACCGATCCGAGTTTTGCCTCAGTATTCGTCCACCGCGCTCAGCCTGACCACCGGCTTGTCGCGCCGGGCGCTGATGACCTCCTCGCCGCACTCTGCCGCCGCGATCAACCGGGAAAGCTGCGTTTTGCCTCAAGGATGATGACTTGCATGACGGTGATAACTTAGCCAAGTAGCCTAGGATGAGCAATTGGAATCTTTCTTGGTTCCATGCTCACGCGGCGTGTGACTGGACCTCACGTTGGGCTCGTTCGCGATTCTCGCGCTCGCCGCGCATCAGATCGTCGTCCAACTGGAGGCGGAGCTGGAGATGTGGCGCGGCGGTTTGAATGCCTTGGACCTGCCATTGCCGGAGGGGATCGCGTCGCCGCAGTATTTCAAGACCCTGCGCTCCTCGTGGATTCACCAACATGGAATCGGTGGTGCCCAAGTGCAGATCATCGTGCGGGAGATCGAACTGAAGAGGCGGGAGCTGGCGGGGAAGCTTTGATTCCGAGGTTTTTGTATTGATCGCTTATTTGAGACTCTGATTCAAGGCCGCGAAAGCCTCGTCCGCGAGCACGGGCCGCGCGCTGTCTCTCCAGCCGGCCGGCGGCTCGGGGAGATTCACCCAACTGCGGCAGCCGCCGTATTTCGCCTCGTAGGGAAATTCCCAAGGCGTGGCGAGTTCGCGGACGCGAACCAACGCGAGATGAATGCTGCCGGAGGCCATGCCTTTGCCCTCCCAATCGAAGCGGTCGCGCACCGTTTGCTCCGAGTAGATATGGAGCGGCTCCAAGGCCCCGACCTTTTTCCAATCTGTCAGAGTGATCGCCCACAGCGCCTCGGCGTGGTGGGTGATCCCGATCACATCGCCCGGCTGCCACTCGGGCAGGACTTTCACCTCACCTTCCCGGACCTGGTCGGCCAAGGCGTGGAAGCGGGTGGGGAAGAGGAAAAAAGATTCGTGGGCGAAGGAGAATCCCTGGCGTCCCTCATGGATGCCGCCCTTGCGCAGGAGGATCGACTGCCGGCCCGATGCCAAGGCGTCGCAAACCACCTGCCACTCTTTGAATCCGATAGGCACGCTCATTTGAAATCAGCCCAAGTCATCGGCCGTGACCGAGGTTTGCTCCCTTGATCCGAGAATCCGGGCCTGGAGAATCACCCGCTGGGGCGACGCGTCGAAGCGGTAGCTGTGACAGTTCGGGCAGAGCGCGGCTCCACTTCCGACAATCGAATCACAGCCCTCGCAGACTTTGTAGCCTGCGGGATTGGCGGCGATCTTCGCGGCGGCGGCCGCACGGTTCGGTGGTGGAGATTCGGGCATGGTGGCTATGAAAAAAGCGGCACCGGTGACCCGGTCCGCTTGTTTCTTTGATTTGAATGAAACCGGCTGACGGGTCGATCAAGCGATGCCTGCGAGAGCCTTCGCGGTCTTGCTCTTCAAGTTGGCGGCCTTGTTCGGGTGAATCAAGTTGCGCTTGGCGGCCTTGTCCACGACGGAAGAGAATGCGGAGCTTGCTTCGGCGGCAGCGCTTTTGTCACCGGAAGCGATCGCGGTGAGGGCTTTCTTGCGGAGCGTCTTCATGCGGCTCTTTTCAGCACGGTTACGCTCGGTCCGGACGACGGTTTGACGTGCGCGCTTGATTGAAGATTTGTGGTTGGCCATGGTCGTATTGTAAAAAATGGGTCGCTTGGAGGCGGGCGGGGGAAAATAGGAATTTGGGCGCAGGTGTCAAGCTCGTGTTTCAGAGTTTCCGCAAAACCCAAAATTTCATGGCTCGTCATCCTTGATTGAACCGCACAAGGTGCCCCCGTCACCCGTCCAAGCGGGCGAATAGCACTAGAAAACACGACGTTGAAGACTTTCAAAGAACTCGGCATTCCCGCCAACCTGATGCAAGGGCTTCAGGAGCTCGGCATCATTCATCCCACCGAAATCCAGGACAAGGCGATCCCGTGGCTGCTCGAAAACGGCGGCGACCTGATCGCCCAGGCCCAGACCGGCACCGGCAAGACCGCCGCTTTCGGCCTGCCGCTGTTGATGAAGATGAACCCGAAATCGCGGGAAATCCAAGGGCTCATCGTCGCGCCCACCCGCGAGCTGGCGAAGCAGATCGGCAAGCAGCTTTTCCGCTACACCAAGTTTTCCGAGAAGATCTTTGTCGAGGTGCTTTGCGGCGGCGACGACTTCGACAAGCAGGTTGCCTCGCTGCAACGGCCGACCCACATCGTCGTAGCCACGCCCGGACGGCTGCTTGATTTGTTCCAGAAAAAGGCGTTGACGCTGATCAACGTGAAGCACCTGATCCTGGACGAGGCGGACGAAATGCTGAGCATGGGCTTCAAGAAGGAGTTGGTGAAAATCTTCGGCCTCACCCGCGCGCGGAAGAGCACGTGGCTGTTTTCGGCGACCATCCCGGACGCCATCCACGGCCTGATCAAGGACTGCATGTCGGAAAAACCGCACCTGCTGAAAATCGACAAGGCGCACGTCGTCAACCGCGACATCGACCACCAGTTCAAGATTTGCAGCCGCGACGAGAAGACCGAGTTCATCGCCGGTTTTCTCAAGAAACAGCAGGCCAACCGCGGCGTGATTTTCTGCCGCACCAAGGCGGGCGCGATCATCCTCGGCAAACAGCTCACCACCAAGGGGTTTCCGGTCGATGTCCTGCAAGGCGACCTCACCCAGAAGGAGCGCGACACCGTGATGCGTTCCTTCAAAAAGGAGCGCACCCAGTTCCTCATCGCCACCGACGTTGCCGCCCGCGGGATCGATGTCGAAGGGCTTTCCTTCGTCATCCACCACCAACTCCCCGAGCAGATCGAATACTTCACCCACCGCAGCGGCCGGACGGCGCGGGCCGGCAAAAAGGGGGTTTCCCTCGCCCTGATCGAGCCCCGCGAACGGCCGAAAATCACCAAGCTGGAAACCGATTTCGACCTCTCCTTCAGCGAGGTCCACTGAGCGGCCTCACGGCGGATTTTTAAAAATCGGCAAAAATCTGGTTTTCAGCTGATTGAGACAAATTACTGAACATGTTCTGCGCCTTCGGGCACAACTCGCGCATGGCCACATCCCGCTACCGCGTCCCGGCAATGTCCGAACAGCATGTCCTTGAGTATGTGCGCGTTCGATTGATCGATCCTGACGATGCCATCGAACGTGATCGTTACCGCGCGCTCATCGAAAAACATCACTATCTCAATAGCCGGTTGTTCCGTGGCACCTGCTACAAGGCGCAGGGCTGGAGATTGTTAGGTGAGACCAAGGGGCACGGGCGCGCCCGGCAGGATTACTACACCACCCACAACCGCCCCAAGCAGCTGTGGGTGCGCGAACTGCGTCCCAAGGCCTGTGCCACATTGCGGGCCGCCCGCCTGCCCGCCGATTTGCAACACGTCGAGGACGCCGTCATTCCACGCGCCGATCTCACGATGGTTGGAATCCGGTGGCTGTTAGTTTTGTGCCGGCAGGTTCCGGATTGGCGGGCCAAGAAGGGCAAAGACTACTCCTTGCAATGCCTCCTCTCCATCATGGTCATGGCCACCCTGGCCGGAGTGGCGCGGGGCCAGCGCGACCTGGCAGCTTTCGCCCAGGGTCTCACCCGGTTCCAACTCCGCGCGCTGGGCAGCTAC
>NZ_JBIKBQ010000109.1:0-13930 GCF_058122085.1 Luteolibacter sp.
TGTCCCAAGGCGAAATACATGCACTCCGGGTTTTCCCGCGGCAGGAATGAAGTGTTTCGGGTATAATCTCCGCCAAAGGTCCCGGCGCACTCGCCCGTCCCCTGCCAGATCACGGGAGTTCCTTCGGCATCCAACAGCCGGGCCAGTCCGCGCGCCTTCGAAACTGGCGCCAGCCCGGTCAAGACCGCCCCTGGAGCCGTGCTGGAAATCTTCAGGCATTCACGGGTCGGCTCGAAAATCCAGGTGCTGGGAGGCTGCGCGGTTCTCACCAGCAGGCGGCCGGTAATCCCGCTCTCCGGCGTCCATTGTTTCGTCTCCCCCCGCGACGAGGAGGTGTGCACCAAAGGACCGGTGACCTCCGCTTTCCATTGTGGCATCTCCTGCACGGCCCCGTTCGCCTCGAGATTCAGGCGCACTTCGCGCAGGATCGTCCCGAGGCGTTCGTGCTTGATCGTGAGGCGGCCGCGGTCGCCCTGCGTTTCAATGGTCCATCCCTCACCCGTGAGGGTGGTCGAACCAGATTCGGCGGCGGGCGCCGCATACGAAACCAGCATCATAACAAACATCAGGCAGATCGACTGAATTGCCCTCATTGGTTCTTCCTTCCTTCGTTTTTAGTTTGTTGTGACGGATCCATAAGTTTGACCTCGTGCAGGCGCAGCACGCCGCGGCCACCGGGCGGATTGAGCTTCAGCACTTGGCCGTTCATGCCGGAACTGAAGTTTGCTGAGTAGCACAGCCACAGCGTCCGGCCGTCGGCGCTGATGAACTTGCTGGGAAAATTCAGGAAGAACCCCTGCTCCCCGAAATCCTTCATGTACGTCACCATTCGCCATGGGCCTGTCAGGACGTCAGCTTCGAGGATGTATGAGGTCATTTTCGCCATCGTCGGCCAGCCGTCCGTGACACACATGAGGTATTTCTTCAATCCCGGCACCCAGGTGGCCGTGACACAGCCCAGGTGGTTGTTCCATTCGAGCAACGGCTTGATCTTGGCGAAATCCGATGTCCAGAGCGGCCTTCCATTCGCGTCGTGTCCGGCGAAGAACTCGTACGCCTTGATATCATTGATGGTTTCCGGCGAAGGCTTGACGCGGGAAAGATAAACCTGGTCGGCGGAAATCCAGCTGAGGTTGGCGTGGGCGAAGTCGTCTTTGCAGTCCGGGTTGATTTCAAACCATTGACCGGGCGCGCCGAGCCTGAGGCACGGGCGCGGCTGCGGGTCATTCTCCTCCGCGCCCATTCCCAGGAGATACGCCTTGCCGTCGGGCGAGTGTTCCATGTTCTTGCCGAAGTCCACGAAGTGCGGAGCGCCCATCTTCACCGGACCCAAATACTTGGCTGGCTCGGGGAACAACGGTTGTGCGGGCGAGAGCGGCGGGGCCTGCCAGGTCTTGCCGAGGTCGCGCGAGATGTGGAAGCCGGGCATCGGCCCGAGATAGGGCCAGTTCCAGATCAGGCCGTTGTGCGTGTAGTCTCCCGGCTCCGGGCCGAGGCAGTAGGTGCCGTAATACCAGATGCCGTCATGGACGAGCGAACCGCAGGGATAGCGGCCCTGGCAAGGCCGCGCACTGGCAGTCTTCGGCGGCGATGTGTTGTGGATTTCGAGTTGCAACGGGTCATCGCCGATCATCACCGCATGGCCGGTTTGGGCCTTTTCGCCGTGCGACGAGCCGGAGACCATGCCCTCCAAGCCGCCGTCAGTCCACGGCGAATACAGTTTGTCGTCACTGGCCCAGCACGGATACCAGGTGTCGCCGGCCCGATAGCCGCGGTTGCGGCCGGTGAAGGAGATCCCGGTCAGCGTCGGCGAGCGGGGGAATGGGCAGTCGGCAGGAATGGCGGACGGCCAGACAAATGCCATTGCCGTACCGTCTTGTTGAATATTGTTCTCCCCTGTTCCGGATGTTTTGGCAGGGCTACCAAGGGAAGGTGATACAACTGGCTGGACTGCTGCTTTGGGATCTTCCAGCAGGTCGGCTTCCTTCAGCATTTTCCCAAGTTCTTCCAGCTGTTTGACGTCATCCGGTCTCATTTTCCCGGTATGATCCGCCGCCAGGCTCAACAGCACGTTCGCGGCGCCCCGGTCATACGCCTGTTTGATCCAGTCAAACAAAACCTTGGTTTCTATCGGCTTGCTGACCTCGAAGCCTTTCCCTTCCCCATATGTAAACCAGGCGCCGACTGCCCCCATGGGCGTTGTTGTTCCTTTTGAAATACGCTGCGATACTGGTTCAAACTCAAACGGCAGGTAATACTGCTTGCCGTTCACCGTTCGGAGGGGCTGATGACCTCCGGCTGGCGGGACAACCACCTCACCGTTCATCACATCCGTCGGAAAATAGTTTATCTTCTGCCCATCCTGAATGTGCTGATTCATTATTACGATCGCATTCGGCTGGGCATTCTTGATTGAATCGTAGATCTCCTGAATCGACAGGTTACCCGGCCGCCAGTTTCCCATGTCTATCCAGAAATACGGGATATCGCCGAACTTCGTGGCCAGTTCGTTGAGCTGCGCCAGGATGATCGCACGCGCGTTCGGATGCTGCATCCAATCTTTGCCGCCCCACAGACAGTAATAAAACGCGGGTGCAATCCCGGCCTTGCGGCATTCTTTGACGAACTCGCCGGCAACGTCGGGTTTGCCGGGACTGCTTCCGACGTCAAGCTCGCTCGTGGGGCTGTCCCACAGGAGGAATCCGGAAGTGTGCCGTGTTGTCAGCACCGCATATTTCATCCCGGCATTTTTCATCGTCTTCGCCCAGCCTGATATATCCAGCTTCGACGGATTGAAGAGCTTCGCATCCTTGTTCTTCGAAAACTCCTCGCCCGTGAACTGATTGTCGTTGAAGCAGAAGAACCCGCCGTATCGCCAGTTCTCCCATTCTTTTATATTTCCCGTCCTGTCCGTTGCCGGTTCGTGGCGGGTCTTAAGGTCAACCTTATAAACCGCCAGGTCTTTTCCAGCATCCGAAACAACCCTCAGTTCCGTAAGACCGTCAGGCAGCGTCTTCTCCTGCACCAACGGCTCACCGGCATTGACACTGAACGCCATAACCACATTCGCCATCAACGACAGCACAACCATGCATCTTATTGTATTTCTCATAATAACCTTTCTCCTCTATACCTTTTAGGGTTCCTTACCGTGCTCGTGAGGGTCACCGCGGCGGATTCGGCGGCGGGCGCTGCGCCCGCAATCAGCTGGGAAACCAGCGACCATCCCGCTATCATTTTCATCGTTTTCATCGTCCGTCTCCTTCCCTATTCATCGCAAGCACGAAACTGGCCGGAGCGAAGGCTTTCAAGTCGAACCGGAAGACACCCTCCTTGACGGGGATCGGTTCGCCCGCCGCTTCGCCGCGGAGGTTCACCGGCATCGCGCGAGTGGCATGCATGCCCTCGGGAAGTCTGACCAAAACTTCACCGGAAGCGCCGGCCAGTTCCCACAGCCGCAACAGCGTCCCGGCGTTGGACGGATCCGCGCCGAAGGCGGTCACGAGCACTCCGCGGCGCGAAACGGATAAGCCCTCGCGAGTGGGCGGGAGCGGATGCGGCGGGATGGTGGTTGTGTCGGCGGCTGCGGCAAGGAGCGGGTAGCGGGCTTCGAGCGACGGCGTGATCAGGGCTGCCTCGTCCCCGGCGTGGTCCACGGCCCAGATGCGGACGCGCGAGGTCCAGGTGCCACCGTTCCAAAGCCTGAAATTGGTGTTCCACTGGTTGTTGAACAGGTTGAGGAAGGCAACCGGCTTGCGCTGGAACTCCTCCTTGGTAGATTGCCAGCATCCCGGCCTGCCGAGGCTCACGACCGGATGATCGAGCGGGCACAGGCCGACTCCGTTGCCCTGTGGATCGGTCAGGGTCAGCCCGGTGTTCAGGGCGAACAGGTCGCGGTTGGAGTTGGGCACGATGTCATTGGCCGGGTCAATGATCGAACCGAGCCGCCCGAGCCGGAACCGCGGAGCGTCAACCTTGAACGGGAGACAGAGCCAGCCCGCCTCGGGCCAGGAATCCAACGGCTTGTCGTGAAGGGTGATTTCCAGATCGGCGTAGCTTTGGCCACGATAAAGGATCAACCGCGTGGTGATGGCAGGCAGATTCGTCGCGGCCGCGCTCTCCATCACGGCGGTGATCGCGCTCGGGCTGGTCTCGAAGCGGAGTTTGAAATCGCGTGGCGAGGCGGCGCGGTACGGAACATTCTCCGGCAGGCCCCGCTTCTCGAACGCCCGCGTTCTGTCCTGTTCCTTCAGGTACGAGCGGATAAAACTCCATATCTGGCCGTAGTCGAAGCGCTCGTACAAATACTGGCCGAGACCGAAATCACTGTTCGTGTCGACCAACTCCCGGCCGGAACGCTTGTCGATCAGCGAGCGGATGACCCCGCGCCGCGGATCCAACACCGCAGTGAACACATCATTTTCCATCGTGGCCGTCCCGGGGTCGGCGGCAAGCTTGCCAGCGGCCGTCGGCAGCGCGTCGGCCCGGAACGTCCGGTAGCCCAGCGGTGGCACATCGCGGGCGATGAATTCGTTTGTTCCGCAACGAACGACGCCGTCGCGGGGCCACGGCAGCGGATTGAAGACGACGATGCGCGGGCCGTCGGCGGAAACCGCTCGGGCGAGGGCTTGGAGGTTCGATGTGAGGAGCGGCCCGGTCATGTCGCGGGCTTGTTCGATGTAGGCGGTATGCTCGTCCCAGGATTCCTCGATACGTTTGTAGCGGCCGCTGGCCCGCTCCTGCCAGAACGAGTCGCCGAAGCCAAACTTGCTGTCCAGCCAGGCGATTGACCCGCCCCAGGTATGCTCACCATACATGAGGCTCTTTTCGTATGCCGCCGCGATGCTGGCCGAGGCGTCGGCAACCGGCTGGTTCCAGGCGCGCAATTCGGTGTTGAGGCATTCGGTCGCGGCGATCAGCGGACGAATGTTGCGTGCAATCTTCATTCCTGCCGGATCCGACATCGGCCCGTGAATCCACGTGTCCGGCGAGTCGGCGCGGACGACCGGAAGGTCCGGCTTCTCGGCAAGGATCGCCTCGCCGAAATCCGAGAGCCGGCCGATGCGGACTTTCACTCCCGGCATTTTGTCCGCGTATTGCTGCAGGATCTTCTTCACCTCTTCGGGTTTCGGCGGGCCTAGGTTGTCGTAGGTATGCTCGAGCGCCAGCCAGGTGCGGTGTGGCCAATCGTCCGGCGGGAACAACCCGGTGCCATAATGCGGCGAGTACATCGTGAGCACGCGCGAACCATCCGGCCCCTGCCACCAGAAAAGCGGCGGGACCTGCGGTGCGCCACTCATCGGGTTGCAGCCGATGTGCATGAACTTCACTCCCGCGTGGCTGAGGATCGTGGCCGTCGTCCAGGTGTGCTCCGGCACGTCGGTCATCTTCGCGTCGCGCGGCAATGGCAGCCCGGCAGCGGCGGAAACCTTCGTCGAAAAACCGAAGCCGCGCACGAGATCCTCCAGTTCAAGCGTCTCCATGTGCATCGTGAAGGGCAGTGCGTGGACGACGAATCGCCCGTCCTTGAACGCCTGTAGCACGCGGTGCCTGCGCTCCGGCGTTTGCTCCGGCCAATCGAGGATCCGGTGCATCGGCCAGCCGGGAATCGTCCATACAAACTGCTGCGACGCCGGCAGGTCGCGGTTCTGGTCAACGACATCGAGCGCCTGATCGATCATCGTCGTGCGGTATGTCTGGACGACGTTGCGGGCCATGTCCGTGTAGCCGATATCGAAATGCGTCTTGAAGACGACAATCACCTCCCGCACGCGCGGGCCGGAGACTGCCACTGAGCTGCCCGTCTTGGTCGCCGCCCCTGATGAAGGTTGTTGGGTCGGACCTGTGTTGGTGTCTGCCGCCTCCGCGGCGGCTGGCTCGGTCGCATGGACCGCGAGCAGGGAGAACAAGACGAGCAAAGTGAGGATGGGGTGTTTCATATGTTTTTTTCCCGCATGTTGGCTGAGCGTTGGAATTTTGCTGTTATAGGCCGAGTTCTTTTATCAGGGTGGGCATGATGATTTCGCGGGCTCCCTCGGCGTTGGGATGGATGCGGTCGGGAACGAGTTTATCGAAGCGCGCCGGGTCGTTGTTCATGACGTCAAGCCAGGCGGGGTAGTGGTCGATCAGGCGCAGATTGCTAGAACACGACATAGGGTAGTGATACGGGGTGCAAGGTGTTCGTCTTTCAATCAATGACTGCAGGAAATTGCTTTCCCGGTGAAGGCCGTTGAAAGAGCCGGTGACCGGACCGGGGAAAGAAGTTGCGCGGTGCGAATCAGTTCATAGTGAGAGGGATGTGCTTTGCCGTTCGGTTCTGTCGCTTGCAGTCACGGAACACCATCAGCCACCGACCATCCCGGAGTTTTACCACGGCAGGATCTATGATGTCGTCGGACTTCACATCCACGGTGTCGCTGTATTCCCAGGTGATCATGTCCGTGCTGGTGTAATGGCATATTACAGACTGACCTTTTGCCGCTTTGACGACCTTCGGGATATAGGTGACGAACATATGATAGGTCCCCTTATCTTCGAAGACATGCGGAGCCCAGAATGTCTCTTCCTTAATTCCGCGAGACATGCCCTGAGCTGTTTCGATATAACTCCAGGTGCGGCCTTGGTCGGTGGATTTGGTGATTCCGATTTTCGTGCCCATATACCATGATTCCGGAGGGGGCAATTCCGCATTCGCCCGGCGCTGGGTGTAGAAGACATACCAAGCCTTTTCCGGCCCATGCCAGACAAGCGACGGATCGGCCGCACCATCGAACACCGGGTCGCGGAACAAGGGCGCGGGGACCTTGGCAATGTCGAGCGCACCCTCGGGTGCCCGGGTGAAGCCGCCGGAATTGAATACCTCATCGACCGGCACCGGATCAGCGGCCGCACGAATGCCGAAGGCTATCAATGCTAGGAATCTACTTTTTCACCTTGCGTGGAGAATACGCTGATGGGCCGTCTGTGGTAGGGGAAAAGAAGGTGGATCATGACGTGTGGAAGATCTTCTTGAGAGTTTCAAGTGGTAGCGACTGCTTCGGTTGGAAGCGATCCGATGCGGCGTAGCGCTGCAGGCTGTGGAGGAGTTGGCGGCACTCGGGGCGGTCGGGTTGTTCGAGTAGCGAGCCGCTGCACACGAGAAGCCGGCCATCGCCGACCCTGGCTTCGAAGGCGATAGCCAGCTTGTGGTTGCGCTCGAAGTTGTCGATGACCTGGACCAGCGGACGGAAGTCCGGCGGCGTTTCGTCGAGCACCATGCAGTGCCCGTGGCGCACGATCGGCCACCATTGCCAATCGGAGTGGAAACGCGTCGGAAACTCCGCGAGCGCCGGGTGCTGCGGGTCGCAGAGGATGCCGAGGGTGCCGGGCGGATGGTATTTTTTGAACATGGGGTAGCACCAGAAGTCCGGCTGGAAACTGCCCGGCACGCTGCGCACGAGAGCGGATTCGTGCGGCAGCAGCAGGACACGGCCACCGGCGGCGAGCACCCGCAGGGCGGTAGCATCCAGACCGCGTCTGATCGCCAGGCCCGCCGGCGGCGACACGGCCGCCTCGTCGGGATAGACCCAGAAGCGGTAGGAATTGCGCGCGGGAGAACCTTCCAGGCCGAGGGTCAGCTTATAGACCTCCGGTGCGGAAAACTGTTTGAGATCAAACTCGATTGACCCGAAAGCAATCAGGGAGCCTTGCGGAACGTTCACGCGCTTGAATTCCCCGGATTTCACGATGCGGCCGCGGCCATCGGCCACCGCCCAGGACATGCGTGCTCCGTCAATTCGGCCCGCACCGTAGTGGGCCAGTTCGGCCGTGGCGCGGAATCGGTCGCCTTGCTGCCATGTGTAGCCCGCCATGCGCAGGAGCGGAACGGTTTCACTGCAAAACTCCCTCCAGGCTTCCGGCTCGATCAGGCCTTTGGAGTCCATGAAGGCATCGAGGATACCGACCAAGGCCGTGCCCTGGCCGGGAAAGTCCTGGAGGTCGAGGAGTTGGAATCCTCCGAAACCGGGAGTGCGCAGGGCGGCTTCGATGTCTTCACGGTAACAGATGACGGCCAGCGCGCCGGAGGCCTGGAGAAACTGTTCCGCCTGATCGAGCATGCCGGCCCGTTCGAGCCGTTCGCGGTAAATCTCAAAATTGCGCGCGCGCAAAACTCCGGTGTATTTTTTGATTTCGCGGAAATCGGGAAACACCTGGAATTGGCCAATCTCGTGGCCGATCACGGGCACCGGCACGTCGCGAATCGCCTCGCGGTAGTCGAAGTCGCTGGCTGGCGGGCGGTTGTTGATATGGCCGGTCGTGTGGACGGGATAGGAACCGCGAACCCTGCGGTGGTCCATATCGGGAAAGAAGATACCGCCGCTGTAGTGACCGCCCGTAAAGGTGGTTGTCCAATAATCGTCGCCCGGAGCCAGGGTGGGCGCCCCGATGTAGTTGTTAGATCCCTGGACGTAGAGTGGACGCGGATCGAAGCGGCGGAAGTCGGCCACCAGGGCCGCCATGGCCTCGCGGCTGCCGGCGAGTTCGTTGCCAAGCGCGAACATCACGAACGAGGCATGATTGCCGTAAGCTTCAAGGATGCGCCGGCCTTCGGCCCGGAGGTAATCTGCATGGCGGGTGCCCTGTGTGGCCTCCCCGCGCAGCTCGACATCGCCATCGATACCCTTCGGCAGTTCGCCGAGGGAATTCCAGTTGGGAAGTTCAGGCTGCATGTAGATGCCCACAATATCCGCCGCCGCATGCGCCGCTTCCGGCGGACACCAGGTGTGGAAACGGTAGTGATTGATGCCATAGGACTTCGCGATCCGCAGGACGCGCAGCCATTCGTCCACCGACATCGGCGCGTAACCGGTTAGAGGAAAGACGCAGGCATCATGCTTGCCCCGGAGGAAAATCGTCCGGCCGTTGATCGTGAACTGGCTGCCTTTGCGGCCGAATTCCCGCAATCCGAAATCCGTCTCGCGCAGGTCGGTGACGCGCCGGTCTCCCGTTTCCGTGGTCAACTCGACACGCAGGCGGTATAGAGTCGGCGAGAATTCATCCCAGATGCGCGCGTCCGGACCGAGCGGGAGGTTCGCCTCCACGGTGCGATCCTGCGGACCGAAGGCGACGGTGATTTCCGGTGCGTTCGTGCTTTTCCCTTCACCGCAGTTCCACATGCTTGCCAGCAATTTGAGCTTGCCGCCGATGTCCGACGGCTGCTGCGGATCCCGGCCCACTCCGATGACCACGCGAACGCTTCTGGCAGCCACTTCGGGAAAGGCGCGGATGCTTTCGATCCACAAGGCGTCGCGCGCCCGCAATTCGATCCGCCCGAGCAAACCGTTCCAGTTTGTCTGTGTGTGTTCGCTGAGTTGATGAGGATCGCCGACAGGCGGGCGATGGGCGTTGTCCACCCGCACTGTGAGTTTGTGCCGGCCTGGCGGGAGATGGGTTCCCAGATCGAAGCACTGCTCCACCGAGAGTGAATCCGCCGAGCCGACAAAGCGGTCGTCGAGCCAAACCCGCGTCGCCTTGCTGCGTTCGATGGCAAAGAGCACCCGCAGCGAGGCCCATCCGGCGGGGATCTCGATCTCGCGCTGGAACCACGCCGGTCCGGTGTGAGTGCGAACCCGTGAAAGCATTCCTGTCTCGCGTTTTTCGTTCAGCGATCCCTTGCCGCGTTCGTCCAGCGAGCCCGGAAGCTGGATGCGGTCCGGCAAGGAACGAAGGAACCATTGCTGTTCAAGGCCGGCATCTTCCGCGTCGAGCTGCAAGGCCCAGTTGCCAGCCAGGGAAACAACCCGATCGCCGGGCCCGTTCAAGGGCGGCGTATAGGTATCCGTTGTTCCGGAAACCGTGGCTGCTGCCAGCCACTGCTCCAGCATGGGCAGAGACCCCGCGCAAATCCCGGTGGCGGCTAGAAAACGACGGCGGCTGATCCCATCCATTACGGTTGCGTATGAAGGTTCATCTGACTGCTGGGAATTTGCTTTTTCACCTCGCCCGGAGAATAGCCTGAAAGGGCGGTCCTCGGAAGAAAAAAGGGGGAGGATGTTTAATGGAGCGGCTTTTCATCATCGTTATAAGGTGACAGATAAATTCTCGCTGATACGCAGCATTATTTAACTCCTTTTGTAATCTTCACAGCTTGGTCCGGCCCGGACGACAGGATAATAGCACCGTCTGACACATCAACACTCCTGGTCGCATTTGTATCTGTTATGCCGGCAACATGAACTTTCCTGACATCGCGCCAGCCATCCGGCAGCTTCCACCTCTTATCTTTACAGCCATCCTTGCTGTAGGCGATAAGCGTAGGCTCACTGGTCCAGAGCGCCGGCATGCAGATATCTGTTCCCTGAATCATGCCGCGAAAATCACGGTTTCCCGCCGGATGGTTCTTGTAGTAATAAGGCAATGTCCTCAGGAAGAATCCCTCGCAAAAACTTTTTTCGGGCTCCACCTTGTAGAATTGGGGCTGGTATGGCGACGTTGTATACAGGGCACTCGGCAGATCGGCAATCAACTTTGACTGACTGCATGAGTACGGCTGAAGTCCCACAAAACGGTCTACCCGCAATCCAACCACATGCTCTGAAGATACGTCAATTCCGCGATCACGCCAGTAGCGGAATATCTTACGCTGTGTCCTGGCCTCCTCTTCCTTGCGGTAACCAAGATATGGGCTTATCGGTGCTTCCTGGCCATCCTTCCTGGCGCCCAGGAACGCGTCAATGTAGATACAGTGGTGGTCCCGGATTTCCGGCACCATGGCTATGAGGTCGTCTATGCGCTTCTGGGCAAGCCCCAGCTTCCATTCCTGCGTGTAGCTCACATGATAGCAGTCCATCCCCCACCAGCGGTTGCCTACAATGGGCTTGCCGTTCTTGTCTTTGGCAATAATATCCTTCTCAAGATATTCTTGGAACAACGGACTGTCCTCGTAGGCATCAAACATATTGATATGAAGTGCAACCAGGCAGTTGTATTTGCGTGCTTCACGCATCAGCCACCGCAGACTCTCCTCCGCTGTGGCATCACAATCGCGTTTTAGATGTTTGCTGGCCGCGCCCCAGGCGGGATACTTCGAATCGTGCCCCTCATACTGCCAGCCAGTCAGCATAACCACCTGCGGGATGCCGCAGGTAAGGTCATGCACCTTCTTGATCACCTCAAGTGCCTGCTCATAGGTGAGAAACTTCTGGTGCATCTTCCCGTCGCCGCCCACAATCGCGTGCTCAGGCGGACGTTGTGCCAATATTTCAGGAGCTGCAGTCTTGTCACCTAGCCCGCCCCGTACCGCAAGCATGATCCGGTAAACAAACCGCTGGTGCCAGTCCACCAGCCACGGCCGTTCCGGCTTCATTGTATTCTTGTAGTCGTAATAGTCACCTGATGGTTCTGCAGGAATAACCGCGGGCGAAGTAATGGGCGGCGTCCGGGGCTCGGGGCGCTGGCCCAGCAGGATGGTGACGTGTTGTTCGCCGTTCAGGTGTCCGGACACGAACGGTTCGGTAGCGGACTTGCCGTTGATCTCGAAGCTGCGGATCGCATTCCCCTCCCCCTTCAAGGTGACGGTCAGCGTCATGTCCTTGTAGCGTAGATCGCCCAGGCGAACTTCGCCCCATGCGGCCGGCAGGGTCGGAGCGAACCGGATGCCGCCGGTTTCGAAATCCATACCGAACAGCCCGTAAAAGATCATCCGGCAAAAAGCACCGGCGCCCCACGCCTGGTTGCCGACGGCCTGCCAGGGAGTGATTTTGCCGGTGCTGTTCATCTGGAAGCCGCCGCAATGTTCGCCAGTGATGTGGTGATAGATCTCGCGGATTTTGCCGCTGCCGCGGAACAACCCGGCCAGGTTCTCGACTTCGCTTTGGAACAGGTCGGTCCGCCCGCCGATGCATGCCGCCTGCGCGAACAAGCCGTTGATCTGGGGCCAGACGCTGACGTTCTGCCGGCCGGGCCGCTCATCGCTGAAGCGTGCGAAATGGGGCCAGGTCATCGTGATCCCCTTGGGTTGCCGGTGGACATTCGCGAGGATGAGCTTGGTCCGCTCGGCATCCGCCACGCCGTAGAGGATGGCAAATGACAACCCGCCGCCTTCCTGGCTGGGATCCAGGGTTCCGGCCTTCCTGGTTCCGGTTCCATGGATGAAGTACCCGTAACGCTTCTGTTCCGGCATCCACAGGTGTTTGTTGATCGCGGCGGCCACGCTCTCAGCCTTGGAGGTGAGTTGGTCGATTTCACGTTGCGGCCTGCCGAGTTGCTTCGCCATGGCGGCCGTGGCCCGGTAGGCGCCTACATAGACACAATTGGCGCTCAGCACCAACGCCTTGTGCACCTCCGGGTAATCCAGCGCATTGCTGCTGTGTCGGTCCGGGTCGAACGGCGGCTCAGGGTATCCGGAAATTCCGTCGCCGACGAAAAACGATCCTTCGAAGAGCCCGTAGTCCGCGTTGAAATGCCCCGCCTCCTGCTTGGCCAGGATCTTTGCCGCCGCCTCGTAGGCCTTGGCCAGAAAGCCGGCGTCTCCGGTGACCAGATAGTAATGCCACGCGGCGATGTTCCACAACTGATACATGTACCACTCGCTGTGGGCGCTCTCCCTGATGTTCACTACCGGCTTCCCGTCCTCCATGTCGCAGCAGGCCCACAGGGTGTTCCTGGCGACGCGGGTGGCGCGGCCGTCGTTCGCCTCCAGCAGGTTCATGGCGCTCCATGTGTTGTAGGCGCCGTCGTGGACCCACGGGTTGTCGCCGTAGGCAGGCGCCGCGCGCAGGAACCGGCTGTCGGTCTCCGTCTCCAGCAGGCCCGTGTCGTTCCACTTGCCGGGGTCGTAGGGAATCGAGTTGATATCGATCAGGTTGTCGAGAGACATCTTGAAGGCCTCCTCGATCGCCACCGTCGCAGGCGCGGAGCCGGCGAACTTCAGCGTCGGCCGGGATTCCCCGGAGGCCACCGCGGCGAGGACACCCAGAAGGGCGCAGACTGGGAACGCCAAGGCGAACCCCCGGGACCGGAGTCCGCACCTGGCGGCATCAAGACAGCTTGTTCGTTCCTTCACGGGGTGAAATTACGACGCTTCCCGCACATCCATCAAGGAGTTTGCCGTCACCATCCTGTTTTGTCTTTAGTCAATGGGGTCAGAGTTCACGGATTAACATTTTTTCTATATTTTTGATCGATTTCAGCATCGTATTGTCCGCTCTGCCGTCCGAGACGGATCGGCTTACTGAACCAGGATGCCCCATCGCCAGCTTTTGGGCGATCCATTCGTTACTCACCGAGGTGTGGGTTCGCAACATGATGGCGATTTGAACCTTGCGGGAGTCGCTTTTTCTGAGTGCTGCCAAATCTGTTTGGCTCACAGGCAATCCAAGCTGGCTGCTGCCCTCTCTCAGTATCCTCAACGCTTCCTTTTCCCCGCGATAGCGCTCCACACCGTCGGCGCGGCGACTGCCTCCACTCCCACCGCGCGGAGGTTTTTCCAGCATCTTGAGGAGCTTGTCCTTGAAACTGTCCTTGCCGAGATACCAGCCCCGCCGGATCGCATTGGTCGCATCTTCGTCAATCTTGCCGCCGTCGTTCGCCGCTCTGGCTTCCAACCACGCGACGTAGGCACGCCTGCCACGACCATCGTCCGCCAGTTGGAACGTGCGCAGGATCCGCCCGCTGACCAACCAGTCCGGTCCGTTTCCCTTGTGATGGCTGGGCAGGCTACTCCAGCGGTAGTTCAGGAGTGGCCCGTGATCGCCGCCCGCCAGGCCTGCCCTTGCAGGATTGAGATGAATGTAATCCACGAGGGCCTTGAAGTAGTGCGTGTCGGAATCCGAAGCGTTGACGGGAACCGCCTTGTAGCGCCCCTGAAACACATGCCCGCGCCGCATGTGCGCGCGGTTCCAGCCTTGGCTGTAGGCCGAGAGCAACCACTTCATGCCGGAGACGAGATTGG
>NZ_JBIKBQ010000110.1:0-13827 GCF_058122085.1 Luteolibacter sp.
ATAAATGGATGGCGTTGAGACGCCGGAACACCTTGTTGTCACATCCACAATCCATTGCAACTTCGAGTTCTTCGAGCGTGCAAGTATCGGGATTAGGGAGCTGGTGAGGGCGAGCGATTCGCGAGTGTCGAGTGATTCAAACAGTCGTAACAGTCTTTTTTGAGGGTTTCGGAAATTATTTTTGGCAAAGGGTCTAAATACCTTGAAAATGTCCGGTAATCAGACCCTCGTTGTCTGGCGCACTTCAGATGAATCCACTCCTTCACATCGCAAGCGCATCGGTGGTCACAGACCGACGCAGAAGATGGGACGCTTGTAGCGGCGCTCTGCGAGCGTCGATGCCGATGAAGATGCGCGAAGCCTCTTCATTCGCACCTTTTCCGCACCTCGGCCTCCGGGCTAGTCAGCGACGGTCACAGTCCGACGCTACAGATGATCCAACATCGACGGTCACAGACCGTCGCTACAGAAGCACATCATGAAACGCGGCACCGCCATCACCATCTCGATCGTCGTCAGCGTGCTGTTCGCGGTGTTTTTCATCTATCCGGCGGGGATGATCGTGAAGCAGGCCTTCGAAGGCACGCGGGCGGATGGCTCGCATTTCTTCACTCTGGATTTCCTCGCCTCGGTTTTCCGGAATCCGATCTATCGCGAGGGACTTTGGAATGCCTTCGCGCTGGGAATCACGAGCACGCTGGCGACCTTGGCCATCGCCTTTCCGTTGGCGCTCATCGGTCATCGTTACGACTTTTTCGGCAAGCCGGTGCTAGGAGTTCTCGTCCTCGCGCCGATGATCCTGCCGCCGTTCGTCGGCGCGGTCGGGGTGAAACAAATGCTCGGGGTGAACGGCGCTTTTAACGCGTTGCTGATCGACAGCGGGCTGATGGACGCGGCGCAGCCCTACGATTGGCTGGCGAACGGCCGCTTCGCCGGGATCGTGTTGATGAATGCGCTCCATCTCTATCCGATCCTCTACATGAACATCGCCGCCGCGCTGGCGAACCTCGATCCGGCGATGGAGCAGGCCGCGGAAAACCTCGGCTGCCCGCCGTGGAAGCGCTTCTTCCGGATCACCCTGCCGCTCGCCATGCCCGGCGTGTTCGCGGGTGCATCCATCGTATTCATCTGGGCCTTCACCGAGCTCGGCGTGCCGCTGGTTTTCGATTACGCGCGGGTCGCGCCGGTGCAGATTTTCGACGGGCTCAAGGGACTCGACAGTAACCCGATTCCCTACGCGCTCACCGCCGTGCTGCTCATCGTCGCCGGCGGGGTGTTCGCGTTGTCCAAATTGATTATGGGTCGCTCGCCGCTCGGCACCGCGCCGCGGCCGAAGGGGCGCTCGGCTTCGTTGCGCGTCGGCGGCTGGAAATCGGCGGGCTGCTCGTTGTTTTTCCTCGGCGTGTTCGTCGTCGCGGCGATTCCGCATCTCGGCGTGGTGCTGCTTTCCGTCGCCGGCCGCTGGTATGGCACGGTGATTCCCGACGAGCTGACGCTGCGCCACTACTTCGAGGCGCTCGGCAACGGGCTGGTCGTCCCGTCCATCCAGAACAGCCTGCTTTACGCCGGCTGCGCGACGCTGGTCGCGCTGGTCATCGGGTTGTCGGTCGCCTGGGTGGTCGTGCGCTCGGATTTGAAATCCCGCGGATTTCTCGACGCGGTGGTGATGCTGCCGCTTGCCGTGCCCGGGCTGGTGATGGCCTTCGGCTACCTCGCGCTTTCTCAGGAGGGGAAGGCGTTCCATTTCCTCGTCGGAGCCGGCGGCAGCCCGTTTCTTTTGATCGTCGTCGCCTATGCCTTCCGCAGGCTGCCTTATATCGTTAGGTCCGCCGTCGCCGGTCTCCAACAGAGCAATCCGATGCTCGAAGAAGCCGCGAAATCGCTCGGTGCCACGCCGCTGCGGACGCTCCGCCGGATTTCCATCCCGCTCATCGGCGCGAACCTCGCCGCCGGGGCGATCCTCGCCTTCGCCTTCGCCATGCTGGAGGTCAGCGACAGTCTGATCCTCGCCCAGCAAGCGCAGCACTACCCGATCACCAAGGCGATTTACACGCTGCTCAGCACGCTCGGGAACGGCACCGAGCTCGCCGCCGCGCTCGGCGTGTGGGCGATGGTTTTCCTGTCCGTAGCGATCATGGGAGCCGCCGTCCTCGGCGGGAGGCGTGGCGGTTTGTTCAAGGTGTAGCCGTGCGCGATGTGTCGACACTTGTGCGCGATGAACCTGTCTTCCAACGGGAGAAACCACTCTTCTTTCAGGACTTTGAGTCAAGCGGGCGGATCAGTTGAATTTGGAAAGACTTGACTTGAATCCTCGTTTTCTCCGGTGGGCTGGGCGGCTCGGGCGGGGGCAAGGGTTTTGGCAAGGGCTTGGGCGACGGAGGGGGCGGCCTGGGCGCGGCCGGGGCCACCTTGTTCGGCCTCCAGATGGAGGACACCCGGAAACTCGCGGTTGTCATGGATGTGTCCCGTTCGATGACGGGCTATTTGCCGATCGTCGCCAAGCAACTCGACAAATTGGCCACGCGCGGTCCGCTGTATTTTTTACTTCGGTTGCGGTCTTGCGGAGGAACCCAAAAAGAGCGATATCAGCGACAAGGTTCTTTGACCAAGGGCTCCGCCTTTGACGGCTTCTGGCAGAACTGGCAGGGTAACGCTCCCCTCAACATCAAACCCGCGGAACAGAAAAAGCTCACTTATGATCCAAAGGCGAAGATGCCCTTGGCCGCCATCCACGAACAGATGTCGAAGCGGCTCGATACTTATTTCATCGATTTCAACGGCATCCAATACGCGCAGACGGCCTTGTTGTGCAAGGAACTGAGGGATGCGGACACGATTTGCTGGTTCGCCGACTTTCAGGACAAAACGGACGAGGCGGTCATGAAAGACGTGCTCAGGCAACTGAATTCGCGCAAGCAAAAGCTCTACTTGCACGCGACGATCGTTGGCAGATCTTACGAGGTCATTCGCGACAAAGTCTGTCTCCCGAGCGGAGGCAAGGCGATCTTGAAGGATTTGAAAAAGGGGAGGAAGTGACTCCTGGCGCCGGACCGCGGCGAGGCGAAATAAAAGCCTGCCCCGGGATTGACGGGGGCGGCTCAGCCCGCTGAGATTCCCGCCCGCCGTCCGGCGGGCTTTGCCATGGACTATCAAGCGAAAATCGCCACCAACGTCGCCTCGATCCCGCGCTCGGGAATCCGCGACTTTTTCGAACTCGTACAAGGCCGCGATGACGTCATCTCGCTCGGCGTCGGCGAGCCTGACTTCGTCACTCCATGGCACATCCGCGAAGCGGCGATCTACTCGCTCGAAAAAGGCCAGACCACCTACACCTCCAATCTCGGCCTGCTCTCGCTGCGCAAATCGATCGCCAAATACGTGGAGAATTTCTTCCACGTCAGCTACGAGCCGGCGACCGAAGTGCTGGTGACCGTCGGCGTTTCCGAGGCCATCGACATCGCCCTGCGCGCGCTGCTCAATCCCGGCGACGAGGTGATCTATCACGAGCCCTGCTATGTTTCCTACAGCCCGAGCATCGTCATGGCGCACGGCGTGCCGGTGCCGGTGCTGACGACCAAGGAAAACGCGTTCTCCCTCAAACCGGAGCAAGTCGCGGCCGCCATCACCCCGCGGACCCGGATCATTTTCATCAATTTCCCGACCAACCCGACCGGTGCCTGCGCTTCCCGCGAGGATTTGGAAGGGATCGCCAAGCTGGCCATCGAGCACGACTTGATCGTGATGACGGATGAGATCTACAGCGAGCTCCGCTATGACGAAACCGAGCCGCACCTTTCCATCGCCGCGCTGCCGGGGATGAAGGAGCGCACGATCCTGCTGCATGGATTCTCAAAGGCTTTCGCGATGACCGGCTTCCGCCTCGGCTATGCCTGCGCGCCGCAGCCGATCATCGAGGCGATGATGAAAATCCACCAATACTCGATGCTCTGCGCGCCGATCATGAGCCAGAACGCCGCCATCGAGGCGCTCGAAAACGGCCAGCCAGCGATGATCGAAATGCGTAACAGCTACCACCAGCGCCGCGATTTCCTGGTCAAGCGGCTCAACGAGATCGGCCTCGACTGCCACCTGCCGGGCGGCGCGTTCTACGTCTTCCCGGACATCCGCAGTACCGGCCTGACGAGCAAGGAGTTCGCGATGAAACTGCTGGAAGAGGAGAGCGTCGCCTGCGTGCCGGGCAGCGCCTTCGGGGCATCCGGCGAGGGTTTCCTGCGCTGCTGTTACGCCACCGCCTTCGACGACATCCGCACCGCGACCGACCGGATCGAGCGCTTCGTCGGCAGACTCTGACCGGCATGGGCGCGCAACCGCAGGTCAACGATCCCGAGCAGCTCACGCGGGCGCACGTGGTCCCGTTCGCGGTTTTCATGGGTTTCATGATTCTGTTAATGGCCGTCGGCGCGGCCGTCGAGTGGAAGCACCCGGACGCGCCGTGGTGGCGGCAGGATCCCGCGCAGTTCGTCTATCCGATCCAGACGCTCGTCACCCTCGGCGTGCTCGTGCATTACCGGCGGCTTTATACGTTCGACTGGTCGTTGAAATGGGCGCTTGCCGGCATCGCGTTCGGCGCGGTGGGCATCGGCTTCTGGTTGCTGCCCACGGTGCTCTATGATGCGTGGGGATTGACGGGGAAAACCGAGGGCGTCCTCAAAATGCTCGGCGTCGCGGAACGCAAGGAAGGCTTCGATCCGGGACTGTTTGAGAATCCGCTCGCCTACTGGAGCGCCTTGGTTTTCCGGTTCATCCGGGCCGCCGTGGTCGTCGCTTTCGTCGAGGAAATCTTCTGGCGCGGTTTCCTCATGCGCTTCGTCTGCGATTGGGAAGGGAACTATTGGAAGCAGCCCTTCGGTCGAGCCCGCTGGCTTTCCTACGGCGTCGTCACCGGGCTCTTCATACTGGCCCACGCGCCCGTCGATTACGCCGGAGCGTTTGTTTACGGCAGCCTCACCTACCTGTTTTGCGTCTGGAGCAAGAACCTCGGCGCCTGCGTCGTCATGCACGCCACCGCGAATTTCCTGATGGGGCTCTACATCATGAAGACCGGCAACTACGGGCTCTGGTGACTCGCTGACGAAATCCGATGATGAATCCTGTCAAATCCGAGTTTGTTTTCGCCCTGGCCAATCCGGGTTCGGAGAAGGCGCTGAAGCTGGAGGTCGAGACGATGAAACTCGGCTGGCGGCCGGGCTATCAGCGGCGTGGGTTTGTGACGTTCAAGGCGGACGAGCCCTTTTCGTTCGACTCGCTCGATGTGGAAGCCGCCACCGCGCGGCGGCTCTGCCTCTCGTTAGGGAAGGCGGCCACGCGGGAAGAAGCGGTCGCGCGGCTCGGCGAGACACGGATCATCCATCACGCCCGGTTTGCGGACCGAAAGATGCAGGGGGTGTCCGACGTCGAGATTCCAGCGAAGCCACAGTTCGGTGAAATCATCGGCACGGTGGTCGAGCTGGGAGCCTCCGAGTTTTGGGCGGGGCTGCACCGCCACGCGCCGTTTTTAAGCCCTGATCCGGCGGGCGATGCCGGGGTCGCGATGCCTGCCGAGTCGCCTTCGCGGGCCTGGCTGAAGCTGGAGGAAGCCGCGCGGTTTTTCGATTTGAAATTCAGCCGCAAGGACATCGTCGTCGAGCTCGGCTGCGCTCCGGGTGGCGTCGTCCTCGCGCTGATCAACCGCGGGGTGCCGGTCATCGGCGTGGACCCGGCAAAGATGGCGGACGTCGTGCTCGCCTCTGCCATCGGGGAACGGCAGGACGCTCCGGCCGACCGGGCGTGGTTTTTCCAATGCCGCAAGCCCGCCGCGCTGACCAGCAAGCGCGACCTCGGGCAGGGCGTCACCTGGTTCATGTCCGACATGAACCAGTCGCCGGAGGTGGTGCTCAAGGAATGCGCCCGCTTTTGCAAAATGGCCCCGTCGATCCGCGGCGTGCTGATCACCCTCAAGCTAACGGATCTGTTGCAGGTGTCCGACAAGTCGCAATGGTTCGCCTCGCTCGCGGAGATGGGATTCAAGACCCTCCGCCTGCAGCAGCTCAGCGTGCATCACAAGGAATTCGCGCTGCTCGCACTCAGATAAACTGTCGCAAGCCCGCGCTTTACCTCGCCGGCGGGCGGGCTAACTTCGGCGGCGAGACCCGACCATGGCGGAACCCGAAAAACTCGACACCTTGCAAGCGGTGGAGCTCGCCGAGGGGATTGAAATCCGCCTGCGGATGGCCGGGCCGATGCTGCGGGCGGGCGCTTACGCGATCGACTTCCTGATCCGCGGAGCGGTTCTCGCCGTCGGCGGAATCGCGGTGGCTTTCGCAGGCATCGCCATCGGCGGAAACATCGCGGGCGGAGTGATGTTGCTGGCGTGGTTTCTGATGGACTGGCTTTATCCGGTGTTTTTCGAGGCGGGCAAACGCGGAGCCACGCCGGGCAAGCGGGTGCTGGGACTGCGGGTGGTGCAGGCGACGGGATCGCCGATCACCTTCGGCCAGGCGGTGGTGAGGAATTTCCTGCGCTTCATCGATGGCATGCCGTTTTTCACCTACTGCTTCGGACTGACGAGCTGCCTGGCGACGAAGCGCTTTCAACGGCTCGGCGATCTGGCGGCGGGCACGGTGGTGATCTACGACCGGATTCCCGCGCCGCCGATGGTCGCCTCGCCGCCGCCGATCGTCGCGGTGCCGCTGCCGGTCGGCCTAACCGCGGATGAGACGCGGGCGCTCGCCTTGTTCCGCGAACGGGCGGGACTGTGGTCGGACGGCAGGCGGGCGGAGATCGCGGACCAGGCGGCGGCGCTGAGCGGCGCGACGGGCGCGGAGGGCGTGCACCGGCTGATGGCGATGGCGCACTGGGTGCAGGAGAAAAGGGGGGGACGATGACCTCCGGGGATTTCGAGTATCGCAACGAGGCGCGCTGGGCGGAATACGAGCGGCTGGTCAATCTGATGGAAAAGGGCAAGGCGGGGCCGGAGGCGGAGCAATTGCCGCGCCTGTTCCGCGAGCTGAGTCTGGACCTTTCGCTGGCGGAGTCCCGGATGTACGGCGCGCGCGTCACCGAGCGGCTCAACGAGCAGGTGATCCGCGGCTACGAGCTGATCTATCGGACGCGGCGCGGGACTTGGGAGAACGCGGTCTCGTTCGTGGCGGTGAAATTCCCGCAGGCCGTGCGGCGGGAGTGGCGCTTGTTCTGGCTGTGCAACGCGGTGTTCTGGCTGCCGTTCTTCGCGATGATGCTCTCGGCGGAGCACGACATCCGCTGGATCCAGGCGGTGCTGGGCGCGGACGGGATGGCGGGGATGGAGCAGATGTATGGCGGAAGGGAAGAGCAACTGAGCCACCTGCGCTCGGAGTATGGCTCGAATTTCATGATGTTCTGCTTCTACATTTACAACAACGTGGCGATCGACTTCCGGATCTTCGCGGGGGGCATGGCGGCGGGTGTCGGCACCTTGTTCTTCCTGCTGTTCAACGGCCTGCACATCGGCGCGGCGGCGGGCTACGTGAATCACGCGTGCAATCCGGAATCGTTCTGGTCCTTCGTGGCGGGGCACTCGTCGTTCGAACTGCTAGGAATGGTCGTGTCCGGAATGGCGGGGATGCGGCTGGGCCTGGCAATCCTGCGACCGGGCCGCCTGCCGCGGGTCCGGGCGCTAACGGAGGCGGGGAGGCAGGCGCTGCCGTTGATTTACGGAGCGGCGCTGATGACCACGCTGGCGGCAGTGGTGGAGGGATTCTGGTCGGCGCAGGGGATTCCATCGGGCTTGAAATACGGTGTTGGCATCATCGGCTGGGTCCTGCACATCGCTTATTTTTCCCTGGCAGGAAGGAGGTCCGGCCATGCGGCTTGACACGGTGACGGCGGAGATCCGCCCGCGCAGCGACTGGGAGGCGGTGGATCTCGGCCTCGCGCTGGCGCGGCGAGACTTCTGGCGCTGCATCGCGGTGTGGTGGCTGGCGCTGGGTGTCCCGACCGCCGCCGGTGCCTGGCTGTTATGGGATCATCCCATGGTGCTGCTCGCTTTGTTCTGGTGGTGCAAACCGGCGGGCTCGCGGATGGTCTTGTTCGAGCTGAGCCGGCGTTTGTTCGGCGAGGAGCCGACGTGGCGATCGGTCTGGCGGGAAATCCCGCGGGCGTGGACCAGGCGGTTTTTCTATCGATTCCTGTGGGCGCGGTTCTCGCCGTGGCTGCCGGTGACGCTTGCTGTCGAGGACTTGGAAGGCTTGCGCGGGAAGGCTTACAAACAACGCTGCGGCCAGGTCGTCCGCCGGGGCGAGGGCGTGGTGATGTGGCTCTACTTCCTCTCGGACATCGCCGCGGCGTGGCTCGGGTTCGGGATTCTCGCGCTGTTTCTCATGCTGATGCCGGAAGGTCAGGATGGCGCGTGGGCGCTGGCGGTTGAGTCGTGGGACCCGAATTTCCCAATGGATCTTCCGCTGCTGATCACGCGGACGGTGGTGGTCTGCGTGATGATCGCGATCCCTTTGGCAGACGTGTTCGTGACCGGCGCGGGATTCGGGATTTACATCAACAACCGGACGTGGATCGAGGGCTGGGATGTGGAGCTGGCGTTCAAGCGGCTCGCGCAGCGCTTGGGGAAGACCGCGGTCGTGATGCTTTCGTTTTTCATGATCGGCTTCTCTGTCCATGGCGCGGAACCGCTGCCACCGGCGGAGGTCATCCGCGAGGTGAAGGCGGACGAGGCGTTCAAGGTGCACACGGTGACGGATAAGGTCCCGAAGCCCCGGAAGTCGTCTATCAAATGGTCCGGCGACTGGGTCGAAATCCTGATGCAGGTTTTCGCGATCTGCGCGGCGGCCCTGCTGGTGGGATTGCTCGGCTGGATGTTGTGGAAATACCGCCACGTTTTCATCCTGCGCGGGCCGGGCGTGAAGGAGGACAGGATCGCGCCGCCCGCGCGGGTGGTGATGGGGTTGGAGGTTTCCCCGCACACGCTGCCGGCCGACGTGCCGGGCGCCGCGTGGGTGCTGTGGCAGGAGGGGCGGTGCCAGGAGTCGTTAGGTCTGCTGTATCGCGGCTCGATTTCCCGGGTGATGGAGTCGGGGCGGGTGGAAATCCACGAGTCGGACACGGAGGGCGACTGTGTGCGGCGCGTCGATCAGGCCGGCGCGGCGGTGCATCCGGAATATTTCCGCGGCATCACCGGCGCGTGGATCCGACTGGCCTACGCCGGAGTGAGCCCGGCGGATACGGAGGTGCGGGCGCTGTGCCTGCAATGGCCGTTCAATGAAGGGAGGGCGCTTTGAGAATTCTGGCTCTGCTGGTGATGGCGTTCGCTCTAGCGGCTTGCGACTACACCGAGGTGAAGCGCGAGATCGGCTACAAGGGCAAGGCGCGGATCAATCCCTGGCTCGCCGCCGAGCGCTTCGCCGCGCAATACGATGGCGAGGTGCGCTCGCTGGCGGCGTGGACCGCGCCGGAGTTCGAGGATGCGGTATGGTTCGTCCCGGCATCGGTTTTGAGCAACGCGAGTTTCACCCGCCAGATCGAGGACTGGGTGGAGGAGGGGGGGCATTTGGTTTTGCTCGTTGAACATGCGGAAGCGGAGACGAATGATTGGTCGGATGACCCCGCGGAACCGCAACTGGAGCCAGCGCTGGTCAGGATGTTAGTCCGTGCGGGCGTCGAGTTGAGCGAGCGCAAAAATCCCAAGGAGCCGGTGACCGAAATCGAGTTCGATGGTGAGTCTTTCGAAGTGGCCGCGAGTTCCAAGACCGCCGTGGCGCATCATGGCGGTGAACCGGATGTTTTCGCATCTGTTTCCAGCGGCGACGGGCGGATGACGGTGCTGACGGACGGGCGTTTGTTCCGCAACCGGTGGATCGGCGACAAGGATCACGCGGCGTTGTTGGAGGCCCTGATTCTGGCGACGGAATACGAGGGTTCTATCGGATTTGTGCGCGGATCGGGACTCTCGCTGTGGGGGCTTCTCGGCAAACATCTGTGGCCGGTGCTGATCGGCCTCGGCGTGCTGACATTGCTGTGGCTGTGGAAGAGTTTCACCCGCTTCGGCCCGCTGGAAGCGGCGGACGGCGTATCAACCCTGCGCGGTTACGATCACCATTTGGAAGCGCTCGGCGACTTTCAATGGCGGTTGGACCGGGCGGCGGCACTGCTGGTGCCGCTGCGCGCGCAGATCGTCGAGCGCGGGCAGCGACTGAGCGTCCGGGCCGGGCGGCGCGATGATGATTTCTTCCAGTTTCTCGCCGATCGCGCCGGGTTGCCCCGCGAGCGGGTGTTCCGCGCGTTGGCGGAAGCCGCCCCGCCGGACTCTGGCATTCTAACCCGCACGGCCGCCGACTTGCAGCGGTTGCTCAAAGTTCTCCACTGACCCAAAAATTCATGAATCCAGATCCCTACGCCCCGCCCAGCCATGAAATGCCGCCTGTCCGCAGTCTCGCGGAATTGATTCACCGGATGCGCGAGCAAATCCGCGGCGTGATCCTCGGCCAGGATGTTGTCATTGAGCAAGTCATCGCCGCCTTGCTCGCGGGCGGCCACGTCCTGTTGGAAGGAAAGCCGGGGCTGGGGAAAACCCACCTCGTCACCACGCTCGCCAAGACCTTCGGCGGCGCCTCGGCGCGGATTCAGTTCACGCCCGACCTGATGCCGTCGGACGTGACGGGCTTTCGCTTGTTCGACATGAAGAGCCAGACCTTCCAGCTCAGACAGGGTCCGGTTTTCACAAATCTTCTGGTAGCCGATGAAATCAACCGCGCCCCCGCGAAAACCCAGGCAGCGCTGTTGGAAGTGATGCAGGAACAACAGGTCACCATTGATGGCGAAACGCTCAAACTCGCGCCGCCATTTATGACCCTCGCCACGCAAAATCCGGTCGAGCACGAGGGGACCTATCCGCTGCCCGAGGCCCAGCTCGACCGCTTCATCATGAAGGTGCTCATCGACTATCCGGTGCGCGAGGCGGAGTGCGAGATCGTCACGCGCGCCTCCGGAGAGGCACCCGGCGGATCGGGAGGGGGCGTTTCGGTGATCTGCGGTCCGCGGGAAATCGTCGCGGCCCAACAGGCGACGGCGGCTGTACAAGTCGTGCCGGAAGTCGTCGGCTACGCGGTGGCGCTGGCACAGGCGACGCGCGAATCCCGCTCGATTTCACTTGGCGCGGGAACCCGCGGAGCGATCAGCCTGGTGCGGATCGGCAAGGCCTTCGCCGCGTTGGACGGCAGGGACTTCGTCACGCCCGACGACATCAAGCGCGCGGCGTTGCCGGTGCTGCGCCACCGCGTGCAGCTCACGCCGGAAATCGCGATCAGCGGGCAGGACGTGGACGAGGTGCTGCGCGCGATCGTGGAAAGCGTCCCGGCACCGAGGCAATAACATCCGATGAGTCCGGCACCACGATTAATAACACTTGTCTCGGCGTGGCTGCTGCTCGCGGCGGTCGCCGTGGCGGTGCCGTCGCTGACCGGACCGTGGTTGTGGCTCGGCGGGGCGGGGGCGCTTGTGGTTCTCGTCGACGCGATTCACAACCGGTTCACGAAGCCGTTGGAGTTGCAGCGTCGGTTGCCCGGACGTTTCGCTTCGGGAGAAGCGGGGGAGGTGCGGTTGGTTTTGCGGAATGAAAGCGGCCGCTCCGCCAAGGTGGAGGTTTTCGACGGCATTCCGCAGGGCGCGGCGGCACCGGCATTGCCGTGGTGCGGCGAGGTGCCGGCGAACCGGGAAATCAAGGTGTTTCACCCGGTGACCTTGTCGGCGCGGGGCGAGGCGGTGTTCGGGCCGGTGGAGGTGCGGCGGTTTTCGTTTCTGGGATTCTGGACGAGGAAAACCCGCCATTTGTCGGCTGAAACCGTGAAGGTCTATCCAAACTATGAGCCGGTGATCCGTTTCGCGCTGCTCGCCATGCAGCACCGCGAGAGCCCGATGGGCATCGTGCGGCGGCCGCGCGCGGGATCGAGCCGGGATTTCCATCAGCTCCGCGACTACCGGGACGGCGACCAGCTGGGGCAGATTGACTGGAAGGCTTCCTCCCGGCGGCAGGTGCTGATCAGCCGCGACTATCAGGAGCAGCGCAACCAGTCGGTTGTTTTCCTGTTGGACACGGGGCGGCGGATGCGCGCGCTCGACGGCGGGGTGCCGCAGTTCGACCACATTCTCAACGCGATGCTGCTCGTCTCGCACGTGGCGCTGCGGCAGGGCGACCAGGTCGCGGTGAAATCCTTCGGCGGGACCGACCGCTGGCTGCCGCCGGTGAAAGGCTCGCACGCGATGCCGGTTTTGCTGAACCATCTTTATGACTATCAGACGACCGCCGCGCCGAGCGATTTCAGCGGGGCGGTGGAGCAGTTGATGACCCGCCAGCGCCGGCGCTCGCTGGTGATTTTACTGACCAACCTGCGGGGAGAAGACGGCAAGGAATTGATACCGGCCTTGCAGGTTTTGAAATCCCGCCACCTCGTCCTGCTAGCGAGCATGCGCGAGCGGGTGGTGGAGGACGCCATTGCCGATCCGGTTGAATCCTTTTCCTCGGCGCTGAAATTCCTGGCGGCGGACCGCTACGTGCAGGAGCGGCGGGAAATTCTCGCCAGCCTGGGGGCGGCGGGCGTTTTGACGCTGGACTCCACGGCGGGCGAGTTCGCGGTGGCGCTGGCGAACTGCTATTTCGACATCAAGGCGGCGGGGAGGATTTGATACGCGATCGCGGTATTGAGATGCGGCCGGTTTGTGGCATTCTCATTTTCGTAAGGGATAGCACATCAGCCCCCCCAAAGGGCCCGCGGGCGTCGGAACAAGGGATCCGACGCCCGTGGTTTTTGTATGTGCTTGGACCTGTTGGCTTCAGTCCTCGACTACATTTCAAAACGGCACCTCTCCCGCCAGTTCTCGCGCTTCCTCCGCCACGCGCTCTGCCTCGGCCTGCAAGCCGACAATCTCTTTCTCCAGCTCTTCCTGCTGCGAGGCGGCGATGGTGTCGATCACGGCGGCGTCTTTCTCGGCGAACAGGAAGACTTCGTAATCCGGGCTAGCGCGTAGGGTGTCGAGGGTTTCGATGAGCTCCAGGATTCTGGCGTGAATGTCGGAAATGACCGCGACGGATTGCATGTCCCGTCATTAAAGAATGGCTGTCAAGTGGACGCCGCCCATCCGAAAGGAAGTGCAACCTTGCGCGGCGTGAGATACCGATCATGTTGAAATATGACACCGATCCATTCAACGAATTGTCAATCCGTGAACAATGACCCTATTCATGACCCACGGCGGATTTTTAAAAATCTGGTTTTCAGCTGATTGAGCCAAATTACTGAACATGTTCTGCGCCTTCGGGCACAACTCGCGCATGGCCACATCCCGCTACCGCGTCCTGGCAATGTCCGAACAGCATGTCCTTGAGCATGTGCGCGTTCGATTGATCGATCCTGACGATGCCACCGAACGTGATCGTTACCGCGCGCTCATCGAAAAACATCACTATCTCAATAGCCAGTTGTTCCGTGGCACCTGCTACAAGGCGCAGGGCTGGAGATTGTTAGGTGAGGCCAGAGGGCACGGGCGCGCCCGGCAGGATTACTACACCACCCACAACTGCCCCAAGCAGCTGTGGGTGCGCGAACTGCGTCCCAAGGCCTGTGCCACATTGCGGGCCGCCCGCCTGCCCGCCGATTTGCAACACGTCGAGGACGCCGTCATTCCACGCGCCGATCTCACGATGGTTGGAATCCGGTGGCTGTTAGTTTTGTGCCGGCAGGTTCCGGATTGGCGGGCCAAGAAGGGCAAAGACTACTCCTTGCAATGCCTCCTCTCCATCATGGTCATGGCCACCCTCGCCGGAGTGGCGCGGGGCCAGCGCGA